>JBOFUS010000330.1:0-13379 GCA_051652685.1 Beijerinckiaceae bacterium | reverse complement strand
GCGCGGCTGTCGTTGTAGGCGGGGCCACCGACCAGCGAGAAGCCGGTGAGCGAGACCACGGCTTCAACCGTGGCGCGGCCGTCTTTCATGAAGAAGCGCTCGATGGCGGGGCGGGCGTCCAGCCCGCTGGCGAAGGCCGGCACCACGGCAAGGCCCCTGGCCTCCAGCGCCGAAATCACGCCGTCGTAGTGGGCCGTGTCGCCGGCCAGCACATAGCTGCGCATGACCAGAATGCCGACCTTGCCCTGCTGCGCCGGCGCGCGGGGCAGCATCCCGGCATCCTCGCCGATGCGGCCCTTGAGGCGGGGATGGTAGACGCCGACCTCCGGATACTCCAGCGGATCACCGACCTTGAGCGTGCCCTGAAGGGCCAGGCGGGGACCGGCGGCGTAGCGCGTGACCAGCATGCGCAGGAGGTTGGCGAGGTTTCCGTCCGATCCGGCCAGCCAGTATTGCAGCGTCAGGAACCATGCGCGCATATCCTGCGCCGTGCCGGGGATAAAGCGCAGGAGCTTTGGCAGCCGGCGCAGCATCTTCATCTGTTGTGCGCCCGCCTGGGGGGCACTTCCCTTTTCGGCCGGCTTGCCGCGCAGGCGCTTCAGGAATGACAGCGCGCCGCTCGACTTTTCGCCCATGCGCAGCCGGCCCATGCGGGTCAGGCCCGTCACTTCCGGTGCAGCCATGCAGGCGACCATGGCGTCGCAGGACTCGCGCCGCGCCTTCAGCGCCGGCAGCACGGCCTGGATGTGGTCCTCCATGAACAGCATGGTCACGAGGATGATGTCGCCGGTCGCGATGTCGGCGATGCAGCGCGTGCGCGCCGCCTCGTTTCCGGTGAACTCCGACGCCGCATGCAGCGTGAGCTTCAGCCCGGGGATCTCCCGGCGCAATTCCGTGGCGGCGCGCGCCGCTGCGCTGGACAGATGGCTGTCAAGTGTGACGATGACGACGCTCAGCGGCGTCGCATCAACGTCCGAAGTGGGCTTTCGCGTCATAGAGCGTATCCACGGTGATGGGGTTCACGCCGTGTTCCACGGCGTAGGTCTCGGTGTTGCGGCGGGCTTTTCCCCTTACAAAGAAAGGGATCTTCTTCAGTTCGCGTTCGGCTTCGGTCGTCCAGGCGAGAAGCGCTGCGACGCTTTCGCGGGCGGCGGCGCGGATTTCCGGTTTGATCTCGGGCTCCGGTGCAGCCGCATGGCCCGCGCCCAGATGCGAAGGCGCAGCCCCGTCGGCGAACTCGAAATCGTCGCGGAACATGCCGATGAGGTGCTCTTCGAGCCCCATCATCAGCGGGTGAACCAGCGTGTCGAACAACACGTTCGCACCCTCGAATCCCATGATGGGAGCGTAGCGCGCCGGGAAATCCTGCACATGCACCGGCGCGGAGATGACCGCACAGGGCATTCCCAGCCTCTTGGCGATATGGCGCTCCATCTGGGTGCCCAGCACCATTTCGGGCTGCAGTTCCGTGATCTTCGCCTCGACTTCCATGTAGTCGTCGCTGATCAGCGCCTCGACACCATGGAGCGCTGCCGCCGCGCGGACCTCGCGGGCAAACTCGCGGGCGTAGGTGCCGATGCCGACGACCGTGAAGCCCAGCTCCTCCTTCGCCACACGGGCGAGCGCGATGGCGTGAGTCGCATCACCGAAGATGAAGACGCGCTTGCCCGTGAGGTACGTGGAATCCACCGAGCGCGAATACCAGGGCAGCCGCAGGCCGCTGTCGGCTTCCACGCGGGCAAGCGTTGAGTCGGGATCGAGACCGACGAGTGTCGCCGCCTCGCGGATGAAATCGCGCGTGCCGCCGACACCGATGGGCGTGACGCGCAGCACCGGCTGGCGGAAGCTGCGCTCCAGCCAGCGGGCGGTGACATCGGCCGTCTCGGCATAGAGCACCACATTGAAATCGGCGTCCGGAATGCGATGGAGATCGGCGACGTTCGCCCCCATCGGTGCCACGACATTCACGTCGATGCCGATCTGCGCCAGCAACCGCGAAATCTCCGTCACATCGTCGCGATGGCGGAAGCCGAGCGCCGTCGGCCCCAGAATATTGCAGCGCGGGCGGCGACCCTCTTCGGCGGGCGTGCCGCGCGAGAAATCGGCGGCCTGCGCCTCCGTCAGACGGCGCACGAGGCGGTAGAGCGTTTCCGCCGCGCCCCAGTTTTCCTTCTTCTGGTACGAGGGCAACTCCAGCGGAATCACCGGCACCGGCAGGTTGAGCGCCAGCGCCAGACCGGCCGGATTGTCCTGAATCAGCTCCGCCGTGCAGGAGGCCCCCACCAGCAGCGCATCCGGCTGGAAGCGCTCATAGGCTTCGCGGCAGGCGTTCTGGAACAGCTCCGCCGTGTCGGAACCCAGATCACGCGCCTGAAACGTCGTGTAGGTGACAGGCGGGCGGGCGTCGCGCCGCTCGATCATCGTGAAAAGCAGGTCGGCGTAGGTGTCGCCCTGCGGCGAATGCAGCACGTAATGCACGCCCTTCATGGCGGTGGCGACACGCATCGCGCCGATATGTGGCGGGCCTTCGTAGGTCCAGAGCGTCAGCTGCACGGGAAGAGCCCTCCCAGGCGCTGACGGCGGTCAAAGGGGCGGGCGAACAGCTCGGCCAGATCGCCCGCCTGCTCGAAACCCTGGATGGGCGTGAATACCAGCTCGATGGCCCATTTCGTGGTGAAACCCTCGGCCTCCAGCGGGTTGGCGAGGCCAAGGCCGCAGACGACGAGGTCAGGCCGCTCGGCCCGGCAACGGTCCATCTGCCGGTCGAGATCAGGGCCTTCCGACAGCGGCGTGCCTTCCGGCAGGAGGGCCAGATCCGCCGCCAGCAGCGAGCGGTGCAGATAAGGCGTCGCTACCTCAACGGGCACCATGCCGAGTTCGTTGGCGAGAAAGCGCGCCAGCGGCGGCTCCAGCTGCGAATCGGGGAAAAACATCACACGCTTGCCGGAAAGCACCGACTCGTGCCGGGCGACGGCAAGTCTGGCGCGAGCAAGTGGCGCTTCGACAACGCTGAGGAAAACATCGGGCGGCACGCCGAAATCATCCGCCGCTGCTTTCAGCCAGCCAAGCGTGCCCTCCGCGCCCAGCGGGAAAGGCGCGGACAAGAGCGTCGCGCCCTGCGCCTGCAAGGCGCGGGCCGTCTCGGCAAGGAAGGGCTGCGCCAGCAGCATCCGCGTGTTCGGGCCGACGGCTGGAAGCTCGGTGGAGCGGCGCGGCGGCAGCGCACGTACGTCCGCGATGCCCATGGCGGCAAAAAGCCGGCGGAACTGGTCTTCCACCACATCGGCCAGCGCCCCGACGATGAGAAGCGAGCGCGGGGCGGATGCGGTTTCCACCGGAAGCACCGGCACCAGAGCAGCAAGCGCTGCATCTTCGCCCTGCGTGAAGGTCGTCTCGATACCGCTGCCCGAGTAGTTGAGCACGCGCACACCGTCGAAGCGCTTGTCGAGCCGCTGGGCAGCGCGCGAAAGATCGATCTTGATCACCTCCGACGGGCAGGAACCCACCAGAAACAGCAGCTTGATGTCGGGCCGGCGCTCCAGCAACTGCGTGACGACGCGGTCGATCTCTTCATGCGCGTCGGCGATTCCCGCCAGATCACGCTCCTCGATGATGGCGGTTGCGAAACGCGGCTCGGCAAAGATCATCACACCCGCCGCTGACTGGATGAGATGGGCGCAGGTGCGCGAACCGATGACGAGGAAGAACGCGTCCTGGATCTTGCGGTGCAGCCAGACGATGCCGGTGAGGCCGCAGAACACCGCCCGCTGGCCGCGATCCTGACGGACCGGCGCAGTGAGACATCCGCCAACGGGTGTGGCGCTGGCTCTTGCGATGGGGGTAAGGTCGTTCATGGCGCGGCCTTCGCCATCTGCGGCGAGACCACCGGCCGCTCGCGCCGCGCCATGCGCAGCTTGAGCACGAACTGTGCGGCGTTGATGACGTAGATGGCGTAGCCGGCGAGCGCGATCAGCATCTGCGTCTGCGGTGAAACACCCGGCATGAACAGTGTCACCAGATAAGCCGTATGGAGCGCGATGACGCCCATGCTGACCATGTCTTCCCAGTAGAAGGCCGGAGCGAAGAGATAGCGGCCGAAGACGTCCTTCTCCCAGAACGCGCCTGTCACCATGATCGTGTAGAGCGTGATCGTCTTGACGATGATGGAGACGGTGGCGGCGAGATAGCCCTCGCCTGTCGCCAGATAGCGGAGGACGAGCACGAGGCTGACGAGGAATACCGCGAACTGGAGCGGGGCGAGTACGGCCTGCACCATGGTCCAGCGCGACGCATCGCGACGGCGGCGCTCCTCGCTCGTGTAGAGCGCTCCTTGTGCCGCTGGCGTTCTGCTCGTTGCGGTCACCACATTCTCCCCGGACGCACCGTCAAGCTGACAGAGTGTCAATCGCAACTTACATAGGTGACCGGGTGTTGGGCATACGTGCCATTGCGGAGCGGGAATCCCCCGATGCGCGGATCAAAGTCCGCTGCTAGCTTGATCATAGAAGAGGCAGGCGGGACGCGCCTGCAACGCACAGCGGGAGGGCGACAGCCTTGCCCGCCATGAAATTCGCGGAGTTCCTGGAGAAGGCCGACAGGGTTTGTTGATCCTCCGGCCGCATATCCACGATGGGCACCATGTCAGGCTATCAGGATCACGAGATGCATCTCGCCACGATCCACCCCGGCCATGCCGAGGTCGCTGGAAGATCGAGCCGACGCTCAAAACGATTGCAGGCAACCTTCTGCGACGGCAGCCGCCAGAGCATCATCGCCGAGGCGATCCGCCTGCGCGCCATGCCCGGCCTGCTGTCGCGCCACGGCGCGGGGCGGAGCCCGAGCGTGGAAAGCCTGTCGCTGGAGTCCGGCGGAACCATCACGCTCCAGGACATCGATAACCTCGTTGCCCTCGTCATCAGCCCGGACACGCAGCTGGCTGAGGTCTATCTGGCGCTCGTCACCGCCCGGGGCATCTCCCGGGCAGTTGTGGCGGAGACGTTGTTTGTCCAGACGGCACGCCGGCTGGGCGAGCTTTGGTCGACGGACGGTTGCACCTCCGCCGACGTGACGCTGGGCACGGGCCGGCTCATGCGGTTGCTCCATAGTTCTGCCATGCCGCAGGCGCTGCCGGCCGACGCACCGTCGCAAGGGCGCATTCTGCTGGCGAGTTTTCCCGGGGACAGCCAGCTTCTCGGCGTCGCGGTGCTGGACGATTGCCTTCGCACGGCCGGATGGGACACCGGGCTGCTGCTCGGGCCGGCCCATGGCCAGATCGAGGAGCGGTTGTCCTGCCAGACCCATGACATTCTCTGCCTGTCGCTGGCGCGTCGCGACTCGATCGAGGATGCCGGTGCCCTGATCCGCAATGCCCGGGCCCAATCCGCCAACGCAGGACTGTTGGTGATTGTCACCGGCGAGGCTTTCCGCCTTCCCGGCGCAGATCTGGCGGGGCTTTCCGCCGATGCGCTCGCCCTCGATTTCCAGAGTGCGGTGACGGCCATAAAGAATTTGCTGAGGAGCCGGCTGAAGATCGGGTAAATTATCCGGGATTTCTCGCAGCATTTGATCTACGGAGGTTCCAATCCGGCGGATCAATCCCACATGGACTGTCGGAGACCAGTCGGGTCGGACCAACGGGAAGACCGTGAAGAACACGGAACGCAATCACGCACTGAGCGGTGGAATGGGCGACAGTGGCACGCAGAGCCCCTTTTTGCCTGATCTCGGCCTTGCCGACGTCGCTTTCCTGATCAACGGCAAGGGACGCATCCAGGCGGCTCGCTTTGCAGCTAGCTCCAGCCTTGCATCGGCACTCAGTGGGGCAGAGGGCCTGATGCTTTCGGAGGTCGTGGCGACCGACAGCCGGGACAAGGCGGCAGGGCTGCTTCTCGCCCGCGACGGCGGCGTTCGGGAGCTGAACTTCAGGCTTTCTTCCAGCCGTGAGCCCTTGCCGCTCCGCTGCGCGCTGTCTCGCCAGGATGGGGCGCTGATCCTGTATTGCGCCGATATCCGTCCGCTGGCGGAGGCGCAACAGCGGCTCATCGAGGCGCAGCAGACGCTGGAGCGGGACTACGCCCGCATGCGCGCCGCCGAGACACGCTACCGCGCGCTGTTCCAGCTCAGCCGCGAACCGATGCTCATCGTCGATGCGCAGAACCGCCGCGTGATAGAGGCAAATGCCGCCTGCCTCGGCGCTTTCAACCTGCCCCTTGCACGCATCGCCGGCCGCTCCATCGCGGCGCTGTTCGATGAGCATGATGGCGACTCGGTGGCTGCACTTCTCACTTCGGCCATGGCGAGCGGCCATGCAGGTGGTGCAGTTCTGCGCGCGGCGGCATCCGAGAACCGCTTCGACACCAGCGCCGACATCCTGCGGCTGGACGGCGCGACATTCCTGCTGGTGCGCCCCTCCCCGCGTCACGCGGATGCGGCAACTGCTCCGGGTGTGGTCCAGAGCGTGATCGACCAGTGGCCGGATGCTTTCGCTGTAGTCGACTCCGAAGGCGTGATCATCGATGTCAACCAGGCCTTCATCGATCTGGGCGAAGCCCCGGCACGCGCAGGCATCATCGGCCAGCGTCTCGACCGCTGGCTGGGCCGCGAGGGTTTGGACAAGGGTCTGCTCCTGGCTGCGCTCAAGGATTTCGGCGTGGTGCGCGGCTTCGCGACAGTGTTTCGCGGCCAGTACGGCGCGGCGGAGACGGTTGAGGTTTCGGCGGCCCGCGTCGCACACCGCGAGGAAGCACGCGCAGGCGTGCTCATTCGTGTCGTGCGCGAGGCCGGCCCGAAACCTGCGGTCATCGGCGCGGGCCTCAATGCCACCATCGAACAGATGAAGGACCTCGTCGGCAAGGTGCCTCTCAAGGAGCTCGTGCGCGAAACGACCGACGTGATCGAGCGGTTGTGCATCGAGGCCGCGCTGGACATGACCAACGACAACCGTGCTTCGGCAGCGGAACTGTTGGGCCTTTCGCGCCAGAGCCTCTACGCCAAGCTGCATCGCTTTGGCCTTGGTGATCTTTCCGGGCCGGATGAGGCATAAAGCCACAAGGCCGGGGTACGGAGGGAATTGGGCGGGTCTGGCGTGAACATCGCCTGACGAAACCGCACCGTATACGTGTAAAGACAAATTGACGCCTCTCTCCGGCGGGACCTAACCTCCCCGCCATGTCGTATGAAAGCAGGACCCTGCCGGCACGCACTCTGCCCAGCCCATCGGCTGTGCTGGAGCTTCTGAAGCCGATCACGTGGTTTGCGCCGATGTGGGCGTTTGCCTGCGGTGTCGTTTCGTCGGGCGTTTCCATTGTCGATCACTGGCAGATGGCGCTGGCCGGTGTGCTGCTCGCCGGCCCCATGGTTTGCGCCACCAGTCAGGCCGCCAATGATTGGTACGACCGGGAGGTCGACGCCATCAACGAGCCGAACCGCCCGATCCCGTCCGGGCGCATACCCGGCAAATGGGGCCTCTATATCGCCATTTTCTGGACCGGGCTGTCGCTGTTGCTGGCGCAGGCATTGGGGCCATGGGTGCTGTTTGCCGCCACGCTGGGTCTGGCGCTCGCCTGGGCCTACAGCGCGCCGCCCCTGCGTCTGAAACAGAATGGATGGTGGGGCAATTCAGCCGTCGGTTTCGCATACGAGGGCCTTCCGTGGTTCACAGGGGCGGCTGTGATGACCGGCACACTGCCCGGTTTCTGGATCATCGCGTTCGCCACGCTTTACAGCATCGGCGCGCATGGCATCATGATCCTCAATGATTTCAAGGCCATCGAGGGCGACCGCCGCATGGGCATCCGGTCCCTGCCCGCCGTGATGGGCGAGGAGCGCGCCAGCCGTCTCGCCTGCTTCATCATGGTCTGGCCGCAGATAGCGGTCGTCGCCTGTCTGATCTCTCTCGACAAACCTTGGCACGGGCTTGCCGTCACAGCACTGCTTGCCGCCCAGATCGGGCTGATGAGCAAGCTTCTCAGCGATCCCAAAGGCCGCGCCGCCTGGTACAACGCGACCGGCACCACGCTCTATGTGATCGGCATGCTGATCACCGCTTTCGCCCTTTCCGGCCTGAAGGGGGGCTGAGCCATGGCCACGCGCAACAACACTGCCCATGACCCCGCCATGCTCGGCTGGCTGGGCGTCGTGCGCCTCGGCCTTGTGCAGATGGCGCTGGGCGCTATCGTGGTGCTGACCACCTCCACCATCAACCGCGTGATGGTCGTCGAGCTTGCGTTGCCTGCCATGGTGCCTGGCGCGCTCGTCGGCTGGCATTACGCCTTGCAAATGCTGCGTCCGCGCTGGGGTTTCGGCACGGACATGGGCCGGCGCTCGACGCCATGGATCATCGGCGGCATGGCGGTGCTGGGGGTTGGCGGCGCGCTGGCGGCCGTGTCAGTGGCGGCGATGTCGGTCAACCTCTGGCTCGGGATTGCGATCTCGCTTGTCGCCTTCACCCTCATCGGACTTGGCGTGGGTGCGGCCGGCACCTCGCTTCTGGTGCTGCTGGCAAGGCGCGTGCCGACGCACCGCAAGGCGAGTGCCGCCACCATCGTCTGGCTGATGATGATCGCGGGCTTTGCCATCACCGCCATCACCGCCGGCAAGTTCCTTGATCCCTTCAGCTATGGCCGGCTTGTCGCAGTTGCGGCCTCTGTCTCGCTGTTTGCCTTCCTGCTGGCGCTGGTCGCCATCCGGGGCGTGGAAACCGGCGTCGTCGCCGTCCAGCAATCCGGGCCGAAGCCTGCCTTCCGCGAGGCTCTGGCGGAAGTCTGGGCAGAACCGAAGGCCCGCCTCTTTGCCATCTTCGTCTTCGTGTCGATGCTGGCCTACGCCGGCCAGGATCTGATTCTCGAGCCGTTTGCCGGCGCTATCTTCTCCATGAGCCCCGGTGCCTCCACCCGCCTCGCCGGCGTGCAGCATGGTGGCGTGTTCCTCGGCATGGTGTTCGTGGCGGTGCTGTGCCCCGTGCTGTCGCGCTCGCGCGCCAGCCAGCCCTTTGCCTCGCCGGTGTTCTGGACCATCGCGGGCTGCCTTGCGTCGGCGGCGGCGGTGGGCGCGCTTGCCATCGGCGGGGCCAGCGGGCCGGGCTGGCCCATCCGCGAGAACGTGTTCCTGCTCGGCGTCGCCAACGGCATCTACGCGGGTGCCGCCATCGGCTCGATGATGACGCTGGCCACCAGCGGCGGCAAGGGCCGCGAGGGCACGCGCATGGGCGTCTGGGGCGCGGCTCAGGCCGTCGCCTTCGGCATCGGCGGCTTTGCCGGGACCGTGGCGGCGGATGTGGCGCGGCTTCTGACCGGCTCGGCGCTGACGGCCTATGCCAGCGTCTTCATCGCCGAGGCGATCCTCTTTCTCGTTGCTGCCATGCTGGCGCTCGGCGTCTCGCGCCTCGAGACGCCGGTGGCGCGGCCGTCCGACAACCTGTTGCAGGACGACGAGGCCTTCGCCCTCGCCGCCGGGAGATGACCGCCATGCAAGATCCAGTCCCGCAAAATCCAGCCCCGCAAAATCCAGCCCGGGTGGAAACCTTCGATGTCGTCGTGGTGGGCGGCGGACCTGCCGGTGCCACCGCCGCTGCCGATCTTGCGAGGCGCGGCCGCAAGGTGCTCCTGCTGGACAAGGCGGGTCGCATCAAGCCCTGCGGTGGTGCCATCCCGCCGCGCCTGATCCGCGATTTCGAGATTCCCGACCGGCTGCTCTGCGCCAAGATCAACAACGCCCGCATGATCCCGCCCTCGGACAAGGGCGTGGACATGCCCATCGATACGGGTGGCTATGTGGGCATGGTCGACCGCGATGTCTTCGACGAATACCTGCGCGAGCGCGCCGAAGGTTGGGGCGCGATCCGCCGCAACGGCGATTTCCAGCGGATCGACCGGGGTGACGACGGTGTCCGCACCATCAGTTATCGCGACAAGGCGACGAAGCACGAAGAGACCGTCAGGGCAAAGCTCGTGATCGGTGCCGATGGCGCGCTGTCCGAAGTCGCCCGCCAGTCCGTGCGCGGCTCGGCCAAGATGCCCTATGTCTTCGCCTACCACGAGATCCTGAAGGCACCGACGACCGAGACCCGCCACTACGATGCCAAGCGTTGCGACGTGCATTACGTCGGCCGCTATTCGCCGGACTTCTACGCCTGGGTCTTCCCGCATGGTGACAAGATGAGCATCGGCACGGGCAGCGCCAACAAGGGTTTCGCGCTCCGCCCCGCCATCGCCGACATGCGCGCCATGCTGGGTTTCGAGGGGCTGGAGACCATCCGCCGCGAGGGTGCGCCCATCCCGCTGAAGCCGCTGAAGCGCTGGGACGATGGCCGCGATGTGATTCTGGCCGGAGACGCATGTGGTGTCGTCGCCCCCTGTTCGGGCGAGGGCATCTACTATGCCATGGCGAGCGCGCGCATGGTGGCGGATGCCTGCGAGGCGACACTTGTCACCGGTGATCCCAAGCAGCTTCTGGCCGCCCGCAAGGTCTTCATGAAGGCCCATGGCAAGGTGTTCATGGCGCTGGGTGTCCTGCAATGGGTCTGGTACCGCAGCGATAGGTTCCGTGAAAAGTTTGTGGCGCTCTGCAAGGACAAGGACGTGCAGCGCCTGACCTGGCAGGCCTACATGAACAAGGAGATGGTCCGCCGCGAGCCGATGGCGCATCTGCGCGTCATGCTGAAGGACATCGGCAGCCTGCTCGGCATGGCCCGGACCTGAGGCGCGGAGAATGGCTGCCCCTTTCCCGTTCACAGCCATTGTCGGCCAGGAGGAAATGAAGCGCGCGCTGCTCATGGCGGCGGTCGATCCGTCCATTGGTGGCGTGCTGATCTTCGGTGACCGGGGCACGGGCAAATCCACCGCCGTACGCGCGCTGGCGGCCCTGCTGCCGCCGATCCGCGTGACGGGCGATGATCCCTACAACCGCGATCTGTCCAAAGATGGCGGCAAGGCGAAGACGACGCTCAAGCCCACGCCCGTGGTCGATCTGCCGCTGGGTGCCACGGAAGACAGGGTGGCCGGCGCGCTCGATATCGAGCGGGCGCTGGTCAGCGGCGAGAAAGCCTTTCAGCCGGGCCTGCTCGCCCGCGCCAATCGCGGATTTCTCTACATCGACGAAGTCAACCTGCTGGAGGATCATCTGGTCGATCTGCTGCTGGATGTGGCAGCGTCCGGCGAGAACGTCATCGAGCGCGAGGGCCTCAGCATCCGCCACCCGGCCCGCTTCGTGCTGGTGGGCAGCGGCAACCCTGAGGAGGGCGAGCTTCGCCCGCAATTGCTGGATCGTTTCGGCCTTTCGGTGGACGTGACCACGCCGACCGACATCCCGTCGCGTGTCCGCGCCGTGAAGCTGCGCGAGGCTTATGACCGCGACGCCGACGCGTTTCTGGCCGTGCATGCCAAGGGCGAAGCCCGGCTGCGGCGCAAGATCGTGGCAGCGCGCCAGCGGCTACCCGAAATCGACACGCCCGACGATATCCGTGCCGCCGTCTCCGCGCTCTGCGTGCGGCTGGGGACCGACGGCTTGCGCGGCGAGCTGACGCTGCTGCGCGCCGCCCGTGCCTTCGCGGCCCTTGAAGGCGACACGGAAGTGGACATCGCCCATGTTCGCGCCATCGCGCCGCCCTCGCTGCGCCATCGCCTGAGGCGCAACCCGCTGGAGGAAGCGGGCTCCGGTGCGCGTGTCGAGCGCGCCATGACCGAAGCGCTGATGCCTGAAGCGAGGCTTCAGTGAGCGCCGAGCTCCGCTGGGAGGACGCCTGCCGCGCGGCGGAACTGCTGGCGCTGGACGCGGCACTGCCGGGCGGCTTCCGGCTTGGCGGCGCGGTGGTGCGCGGCCCGGTGGGCGAAGCGCGCCGGCTTTGGCTGACGTTGCTGCCGGCAGGCGGCGAGGTGCGCGTGGGGGCCGATGTCTCGGACATGCAGCTTCTGGGCGGCATCGACCTTGAACAGACGCTGGCTTCGGGAAAGCCCGTTGCGGCAGAAGGCGCGCTGGCCCGCGCGCGCGGCGGTCGCCTGACGATGGCCATGGCCGAGCGGCTTTCCCCGGCCAGTGCGGCGCTGGTTGCCGTGGCGCTGGACCATGGCGGATTTCACGGCCTGGCACTTGATGAGGGGATTGAAGCGGACGAGCGGCCGCCAGCCTCCCTCATCGACCGGCTGGGCCTCATGCTCGACCTCTCCGACGTGACGCACCGGGAGGCGGAAGAGCCGCCCGTGCCGGATATCGCGGCCGCCATGGCGCGGTATGCAGGGATTGAGGTTTCCGGCCAGACCATCGAGACGCTCTGCGCACTGGCCGCAGCACTCGGCGTCGGCTCGCTGCGCGCGCCGCTGACGGCGCTCCGCGCCGCGCAGCTTTCTGCCGCGCTTGCCGGACATGACGCGGTTTCCGACGAAGATATCTCTCTGGCCGCCCGCCTGGTGCTGGCACCGCGCGCCACGCGCATGCCGCAAATGGCCGATGACAGCGCTGCCGAGCCGCCGCCTCCGCCTGAGACAGACGCGGGCGACCGTGGCGACAACGAGCGCGATCTCCCCGACGGACCGGCAGACGACCGTGTGGTTGAGGCAACGCTTGCCGCGCTACCGGCCGAGGTGTTGGCGTTGGCCATCGAGAATGCACGCCGCGCCAGAAGCTCCGGCCAGGGCGGCAAAGCCGGCGAAGCCATGGCATCCGTCATGCGTGGCCGGCCCATCGGCAGCCGCCGGGGCGACATCCGCGGACGCCAGCGCATTGCGCTGCTCGACACGCTGCGCGCTGCTGCACCATGGCAGAAGCTGCGGCGGGCGGCCGATGGCAGCGGGCGTGACGGAATTCTCCGCATCCGCCGCGACGACATCCGCATCCGCCGGCTGCGCGAGCGCCGCGCCTCCACCACCATTTTCGTGGTGGATGCCTCAGGCTCCACCGCGCTTGATCGCCTCGGCGAGGCCAAGGGCGCGGTCGAGCTGATCCTCGCTGATTGCTATGTGCGCCGCGACGAGGTGGCACTCATTGCCTTTCGCGGACAGGGCGCAGAGCTGCTGCTGCCCGCCACGCGCGCACTGGAGCGGGCCAAGCGCGCGCTTGCCTCGCTTCCCGGCGGCGGCGGCACGCCTCTGGCGGCGGGGTTGGCCGCAGCCGACCGGCTGGCCGACGAGGTACGCCGCAAGGGCCGCATGCCAACCATCGTGATCATCACCGATGGCCGCGCCAACGTGGGCCGCGACGGCAACGGCGGCCGCGCCCAGGCACAGGAAGATGCCGAAGCCGCAGCAAGGCTGATCGGCACCAGAGGCCTGCGCTCCATTCTCATCGACAATTCCGCGCGCCCCGAACCCAAGGCCCGCTCCATCGCGGACCGCATGGGTGCCGCCTACGTGCCGCTCCCGCGCATGAACGCCGGCGGCATTGCAGCG
>JBOFUS010000329.1:0-2933 GCA_051652685.1 Beijerinckiaceae bacterium | reverse complement strand
GTGGTTGGCGTTCTTCATCCGGGTGCGCGCACGAACCGCCAATCCATCGTTGGCGAACTCCCGATCAAAGTTCGTGTCGCGCCCCTCGGCTGCGTAGAAGAACTCCATGAAGGAGAGGATGCGCGCGGCCGGAAAGACGTCGCGCAGAAAGAGCTGCTCTCCCCAGCCTGGATGCACGACGATGACATCCGGTATAAAGCCCTTTCGCTTCAGATCGATTGCCGCTGCTGCACAGGCCTCGCCGCGCAGGACCTTGGACTGAATGTCGTGAAGCAGCGGATGAATATCCTTCACTGGCCCACGCTTGACCCCGTATCGTGCGATGAGAATGCCCGGCGTCGGATATGCAGGCTCATTGATACACAGCGCGACAACACGGTTGCTGGTGTCGGCGGCAAGTGCGGCCGCACTGTATCTGAACTGACCGGGGAAATTCTGGTGAACGAACAGGATCTGCATGTGTTTGGCGCAATCTCCAGAAAAGCAACTCTGGGAAAAATCGTTCAATCCAGGCCAGGTTTGTCGCCGCGCAGTTTCTTGACGCCGCCACGCGTCGACTTTGCCTGCAATCTGCGCTCGACAGCTCCCTTGGTCGGCTTCGTTGGTCGCCGTTTTGGCGGCGGCGGTCGGGCTGCAAGCTTGAGCATTTCGACGAGGCGCTCGATGGCGTCCTGCCGGTTCATGTCCTGGGATCGAAAGCGATCAGAGGAAATGACCAGCACGCCGTCTTTCGTCAGTTTGCGTCCCGCAATCTTCACGAGCCGCTCCTTGACGTCCTCGGGAAGCGAGGGGCTGGTGGCGACATCAAAGCGCAACTCGCAGGCACTGGCGACCTTATTGACGTTCTGCCCGCCCGGACCCGAGGCGCGCATGTAGGACAGCTGGATCTCAGCGTCGGGAACAGCGATGCGGTGGGTGATCGCGAGCATCGGTATTCGCCTAGCGGCAAATACCGGCTCAGGCAAACGGCGCATCGAACTGTCAGGGGTTGCTCAGGCTGGCAGCAGCGCCTACATCGCCGACGGCCAAATTTCGCATACCCAAGAACTTGCCTGCGGAGCACTTCAGATGCGCATCGAGAACGATCCGAAGCTCGATTTCAAGGATGTGCTCATCCGCCCCAAGCGCTCCACCCTCGCGAGCCGCAGCAATGTCGCCATCGAGCGCGCGATCCCGTTCCGTCATGCGAAGCGCAGCTGGACCGGCTTTCCGTTGATTGCTGCCAACATGGACGTGACCGGCACGATTCCCATGGCGCGGGCATTGAAGGCCCATGGTGCAATGGTCGCGCTGCACAAGTACTATCGGGTTGAAACTTTGATCGAATTTTTCAATTCGCCCGAGAGTGCCAACAGCTTCTACACGATAGGAACCAACGAAGCGGATCAGGACAAGTTCCGCGCCGTCAAGGCCAAGGCACCGATCAACATGATCTGCATGGATGTGGCAAACGGTTATACGGAATACTTCATCGACATGGTGAAGCGCGTGCGTGACGAGAACCCCGAGGCGGTCATCATGGCGGGCAATGTCGTTACCGGCGACATGACGGAGGCGCTCGTGCTGGGCGGGGCGGACATCGTCAAGGTCGGCATCGGTCCTGGCTCCGTCTGCACGACGCGCAAGATGACGGGCGTCGGCTATCCGCAACTCTCCGCCATCATCGAATGCGCCGATGCAGCCCATGGCCTGAAGGGCCAGGTCTGCGGCGACGGCGGCTGCACTGTGCCCGGAGACATTGCCAAGGCCTACGGGGCTGGTGCAGATTTCGTGATGCTTGGCGGCATGCTATCCGGACATGACGAGTGCGAGGGCGAGATTATTTTCGAGGAGCGGAATGGCGAGAAGCGGCCCGCGAAGATGCTTTTCTACGGCATGTCCTCCGACACGGCGATGAACAAATATGCCGGCGGGGTAGCCAAATACCGCGCTTCCGAAGGAAAGACCGTCGAGGTCGCCTATCGCGGCGCTGTGGCGGACACGATGCAGGATATCATGGGCGGCGTGCGCTCGATGATGACTTACATCGGTGCTATCAGCCTCAAGGAAGTGCCGAAACGCACGACGTTTATCATGGTGGGCGCGCAACTGAACACTGTGTTCGGCCAGAGTTGAGCAACCCCGGCTTTCATTTCGTCGGTGGCCGGGCTAGTCCGATCGCGACAGAAGATCGAGAGCGCACATCATGGGTTTCAAATGCGGCATCGTGGGCCTGCCGAACGTCGGCAAGTCGACTCTTTTCAACGCGCTGACACAAACAGCCGCCGCGCAGGCAGCAAATTATCCATTCTGCACCATCGATCCCAACGTTGGCGATGTCGCGGTGCCCGATGAACGGCTGAAGACCCTGGCCGCCATCGCGAGTTCCAACCAGATCATCCCGACGCGCCTGACCTTTGTCGATATCGCCGGCCTTGTGCGTGGCGCATCGAAAGGCGAAGGGCTGGGCAACCAGTTTCTCGGCAATATCCGCGAATGCGATGCCATCGCCCATGTCGTGCGATGCTTCGAGGATGGGGACATCACCCATGTGGAAGGCAAGATCGACCCGCTGGCAGACATCGACACCATCGAAACGGAACTGATGCTGGCCGATCTCGACAGTCTCGAGAAGCGCGTTGCCAATCTGGAGAAGAAAGCCAAGGGCGGCGACAAGGAAGCCAAGGAGCAGCTGGAACTGGTTCAGCGCGCGCTGAAATTGCTTGTCGAAGGCAAGCCCGCCCGCCTCGTGGAACGCTCGAAGGAAGAGGAGAAAACCTTCCAGGGCCTTCAGCTGCTCACATCGAAACCGGTTCTCTATGTCTGCAATGTCGAGGAAGCATCAGCCGACAAGGGCAACGGCTTTTCCGAGCGCGTCTTCACGCGTGCCAAGGCAGAAAATGCTGTCGCGGTCGTCGTCTCCGCCAAGATCGAGAGCGAAATCGCGGTGATGC
>JBOFUS010000328.1:0-2117 GCA_051652685.1 Beijerinckiaceae bacterium | reverse complement strand
CACCATAGGCATGATCACGGTGGAGATCACCATGATGCATCATCAAGGCCTGACCGACCTGAAGTCCACGAGCTACACGCCTCTGGCGCTGATGAACGAGGATCCGCCAGGCGTGACCATCTCAACATCGTCGCCCCATGCCGACGTCAAGGCGCTGGCCGAGGCCATCAAGACGTCACCAGCCGGCAAGTTCAAGGCATCCGGTACAGGTCAAGGCGGTATCTGGCATCTGGCCTTGATTGGCTGGCTACAGGCCATGGGATTGAAGCCGGATCACGTTGCCTGGGTGCCATCAAACGGCGCGGCCCCGGCCATGCAGGACCTTGTTGCCGGTGGTGTTGATTTCGTTACCTGCTCGGTGCCGGAAGCCCGCGCCATGATCGATGCAGGGCGTGCGAAGAGCATCGCGATCATGTCAGCCGAGCGCAATCCGCTCTTCGCCGCAGTGCCAACATTGAACGAGACACTGGGCATCAACTATTCGGTCGGCGCGTGGCGTGGCATTGCCGGCCCCAAAGGTTTGCCGGCCGACGTGCAGGCAAAGCTGGTTGCCGCACTGAAGAAGGCCTATGATTCCAAGGAGTTCAAGGATTTTATGTCGAGCCGCGGCTTTGGCCTGCGCTGGGCTGATCCTGCCGGTTTCACCAGCTTCATGGAAGCTGGCGACAAGGCCATGGGCGGCGCGATGAAGGCGGCCGGTCTGGCCAAAGCCTGATCTTGCCAGATCCGGCGAAAGAAGCCTTCGCGGGAAATCCGCGAAGGATACGCATTCTGATTGCCGGATGTTTCATCCAGGAACCCATCCATGCGCGTGAATGATCTCGTCAGCGGACTGCTGCTGATCGTGCTTGCGGTTGTCATGATCGCCTACACGACCACCTTTCCGCCTTTCCCGGGACAGAAGTACGGTCCCTCGCTTTTCCCGCGCCTGATCGGCAGTGGCATGATCATCTGCGGCGTTCTGCTTGTCCTGCGTGGCAGGAGGCAACTCGCCCAGGGGCAACCTTTCGCATCACTCGATGAAAGCTATCGCGGTGCACGCGGATTGGCATCTGTCGCCATTTGCCTTGCAACCATCGGGTTCTATATTGTTGCATCAGGGTTGCTTGGCTTTGTGATTACGGGTTTCCTGGCGACTGCGGCTCTCCTCTGGTACTTCCGCGTCGGTGCTTTGCGCAGCGTGGTTATCGCGCTCATCGCCGTGCTCTTTGTTGATTGGTTCTTCGGCTGGCTCTTCCGCGTGCCGTTGCCGATCGGTTTGCTGCCCAACAGCCCGTCCGGCATGCTCATGAATCTGATCCGGGGGCGCTAGCCATGGGACCTTTCAGCCAGGCGCTTGTCCTCGTCTTCGACTGGAACCTGCTGCTGACGGTGCTCCTTTCAGCCATATTCGGCATCGTGGTTGGCGCGCTGCCTGGCCTGACTGCCACCATGGCTACCGCGCTGCTGGTGCCGGTCACCTTCTTCATGCCACCCACCCAGGCGCTGGCGGCCATTGTAACCGCAACGGCGATGGCGATCTTCGCGGGAGACATTCCTGCAGCAATGTTGCGCATGCCCGGTACGCCTGCTTCCGCTGCATACACCGACGAGAGCTACGCCATGGCAAAGAATGGCCAGCTCGACCTCAACCTTGGTGTCAATCTGGTCTTTTCGGTGATGGGCGGACTGGTTGGCGTTGCAGTGCTCATCGTCTCCGCCCCTGCGCTGGCGGAACTCGCCATCAACTTTTCGTCTTTCGAGTACTTCTGGCTGGCCTGTCTGGGGCTGACCTGCGCGGTCTTCATCGCCACGGAAGACCCGGTGAAGGGCTTTGTCGCACTGTTCCTGGGTCTGCTGATCGGTTGTGTTGGCATCGATCCGGCAGCGGGCTATCAACGCTTCACCTTCGGCACGGTGGTCTTGCTCGAAGGCATCTCCTTCATACCGCTGATGATCGGCATGTTTGCTGTCTCCGAGATCCTCCGGTCCTCCACGACGCTTGACGGTCGCGCCAGCGTGATCACGCAGAAGGTGGGCCATATCTTCAAGGGCGTCTGGGGCGTCTTCCGCAAATACCAGCTCAACTTCTGGCGGGGCTCCGCCATTGGTACGCTGATCGGCGCACTGCCCGGCGC
>JBOFUS010000327.1:0-2878 GCA_051652685.1 Beijerinckiaceae bacterium | reverse complement strand
CTGAGACAGGTTTTTCAGCTGCCGAAGCGGTGTCACCATGCCCATGAACAACTGCCGATAGGCTTCCCAGGGACCAGTAAGCCCCTCGTCCAAGCCGAGCGCAATCATCTTGGAAATGTCCCGACGATGCAGTGTGATGCGCGTCTTCAGCGACTGCACTAGGCGGCGTTCGCGCGCCATCTCCTCGTGCAGCGCCTCGAACTCCCCGGCCCGCGCCACCAGCGGTGTCAGGTCAAAGCCGAAGGCCTCGCTGAAGCGCTCGTCCTGTCCGCCCTGCTGGCTCTCTTCCTGCGCGGTTTGCCGGCGTGCGTAGCGCTTGCCGTTGGCGCTGTCCCGTCGCAAAATCAGCCCAGCCGCCACCAAGGCTGCGAGATGGCCGCGCAGCGTTGTCTCGGCCATGCCGTGCGCCCTGCCTTGCAGCTGCCGGTTTGACGGGAAGACGATCAGGTCGCAGGATTCTGCCTGCCCTGCCACGTCAGGGCCTGGAGGAGATATCTTCGGCAGTGTCAGGGCCGTTTCCTGATGGAAGCTCAGCAACGCGTTCAGCACTGCCAGCGCCCGGTCTGACACGCCAAGGCGCTCGCGGATCGCCGTCAACGTGCGGAACAGGTGCCACTTGTTGACGGCAGCCGGTACATTGCTGCCAGGCTGCCCTGCCGCGTCTATGGCTCGCGCTACCAGCGCGCGCGTCTTGATTTGGCCGAGCGATGCCGGCCGTCGCCCAAAGGGCGTCGTTGAGATATGCGTATCCATGCTCTTGCCTTCATCAGGCAAAAGAAATTTGCTCGCCAGAACGACTCCGACTCTTGACTATGATTTGCGGAAGTGTGATTCTCTAGTTCTCACACATGGAGAAAGGCTTCCGAACGGAGACGTTTGGGGGCTTTTTTCTTTTGCGGGTGATGCTCCTTGTTGGTTGATGTTAACGCGGTATGGAACGCAAAAATACCCAAGTTTGCAGCTGCTAACTTTCCCCGGTCTTCTGGTGTCGGTAGGCCTCGAAGAGATCGGGAACCCGCTGCAAAAGGAAGTCCGTGAATGACGGCGCGATCCGTTCATCCACCGTCAGTGTTCCAGACTGTCTGTTCCGGCTCACTTGAATCACGCGTTGCCCTGCAGGACTGATCCATGCCTCTGGCTCAGCTTTGTCCTGATGCTTCGCCACGCTGGCGGCTGCCAATGCAAATCGCTCGTCCGATGCCGCACTGCGGAATGGTGCGCTCTGAAGCAGTGCGTCAAGCCTATCACTTGGCGCTTCCTTCAAAGCGGCAGTGAATGCCATCCAGCGCGGCTTTCCTACCTTTGGCGCCGGTCCAATGGCTTTTACGAGTCCCTCCGGCAGCTCGCGCGCGACGGAGATCAGAACGGACAGATCCCCTTTCGCCAAGCCCAACGCCGTCATGATGGTGCGGCGTTCAAAACCGCGATCCTCAAGCTCACGCGCGAACCAAGCGCGCTCGATGAACGTGAGATCCCGTCGCTCCAGATTTTCCTTACCTTGCGCGACCACCAATTCGGCATCGGATAAGGTTCGCACAACCGCTCTGACCGGAATAGCCAGCCGCCGGGCCGCTTCGACACGCCGGTGCCCATAGGCAATCTGAAACCTGTTGGCGGTCTCTGGATGTGGGCGCACCAGAACCGGGACCTGCTGCCCGGCCTCCGATATACTTGCCGCGAGTTCGTCTATTCCAAGATCATCTCCAGCGCTGAAGCGGTCTCGGACAAAGGACCGGTCGATCAAGTCCGCATTGATCTCCACGATGCGTTCAGTGCGCTGCAGTTCAGCACGCAAGCGATCGGCCTCTGCAACACCATCAGACATGCGCTGCAGTGACTCGGTCATCGCCTTTAACGCACCGGAGTTGACCGGCGAGGTCGTGTGTCGCTGAGCGGGACGGGTTTCATCAGCCGGCCCGGACAGAAGGCTGTCCAGAGTCACGCGCTTCTTCGTCATGCCCGGCCCCACGTCTTGCGGACCAGATCCTCGATCTCGGCATTCACGCCAGATACCGCCTCGAGAGCGCGATCATAAGAGCTGCGGTGCTGCTGATCCCGAGCCACCTCGTATAGGGTCTGCTTCAGCATTCCCGCATCTGACACAGCAGTGGATTTTAACATCGCGTTCGTTAGGACCAATTCCCCAAAGAGGTTGCGGAGGAAAGCAACCACTTGAGCCTGGGGGCTATCATTCGGCTCAAAACGGGTGACCAGATACCGGAGGAAATCGTACCGCATATCACCGCCCGCCTGGCGCACCACAGACAGCAGGCTCGACGCCATCTGGAGGAATTGCGACATGCTGGCGACATCGAGCATTTGCGGATGGACCGTGATCACAACGCCGCTTGCCGCGCAAAGGGCACTCAGCGTCAGGAAGCCAAGCTGCGGCGGACAATCGATAACAACAATGTCGTAATCGCACTCGACGCTGGATATGGCAGCCGCGACCCGAGCAAAGAAGAGCCCATCTGACGTGCGTCGATCGACGAGCATCTTGGGCGTTTCGTGTTCAAACTCATGGAGCTCCAGATTTGCAGGCACAATATCGAGCCCGGCAAAGTAGGTTTTCTTGATGATGTCGCGCAATGGACGGCGTTCGTCATCATACCGGATTGCGCCATAGATCGTTTCGTTCGGCCCAACATCGAACTCTGGCTGGTAGCCAAGCAGACCCGACATGCTTGCTTGAGGGTCGAGGTCGATCGCCAGAACCCGGTACCCTTTCATTGCAAGATGTTGGGCAAGGTGCACCGAAGTCGTGGTTTTACCTGACCCACCTTTGAAATTCGTAACGGCAAGAACCTGAAGATGTTCACTGCCTATCCGCCTCTGGATATATCCGGGCTTGGTCGCAGAGAGTTGCGCGCGAATATCG
>JBOFUS010000326.1:0-11673 GCA_051652685.1 Beijerinckiaceae bacterium | reverse complement strand
CCGACGCACAACGTCTCGTCGACATCGCCGTCATGGGCTCCGCCATGGCGCGCATCGTGTTTGATATTCCAAGCCCGACGGTCGGCCTGCTCAATGTCGGTGTCGAGGAGATCAAGGGCGTTGAAGAGGTGAAGGCCGCCGGTAAAATCCTGCGCGAGACGCCGCTGCCTGGCCTCACCTATGCCGGCTTCGTCGAGGGTGACGACATTGGCAAGGGAACGGTAGACGTCGTGGTGACTGAGGGCTTCTCTGGCAATATCGCGCTGAAGACCGCCGAGGGGACGGCCAAGCAGATCGGCGAGTATCTCAAGGCGGCGATGAGCCGGACCCTGATGGCGAAGATCGGCTATCTCTTTGCTCGCCGCGCTTTCGCCGCGCTGAAGGAGAAGATGGACCCACGCCGCGCCAATGGCGGTGTGTTCCTCGGGCTCAACGGCATCGTCATCAAGAGCCATGGCGGAGCGGACGCGCTGGGCATCGCGGCAGCAGTTGACATGGGGTATGACGTGGTGCGGCACGATTTGCTGGCGAAGATTTCAGAAACGCTTGCGGTCTATCACCGCAAGGCGGTTCCGGGATCTCAGCAGGGTTCCGGTCCTCTGCCGGAGCCCACGGCCATCGGAGCCGAGGGCTGATCATGCGCCGCACTGTCATCGCCGGCACGGGCAGCGCGCTGCCAGCCAAGATCCTCACCAATGCCGAACTGGCCGCAAGGCTGGACACTTCGGACGAGTGGATCACCCAGCGCACCGGCATTCGCCAGCGGCATATCTCCAGCGGTTTTGACGAGACAACCTCCGTTCTCGCCACCCGCGCTGCCGAAAACGCCCTCGCAGCAGCCGGCCTCACGGCAGACGACATCGACCTGATCGTGCTGGCGACGGCCACGCCCGACTATACCTTTCCCTCGACAGCGACACAGGTGCAGCACAATCTCGGCATCCGCAAAGGCGCGGCCTTCGACCTCCAGGCTGTCTGCTCCGGCTTCGTCTACGCGCTGAGCGTGGCAGACAAGATGCTGGTCGGCGGCATGCATACCCGCGCGCTCGTGATCGGTGCCGAAACGTTCTCACGCATCCTCGACTGGGAGGACCGTACGACCTGTGTGCTGTTCGGCGACGGCGCGGGCGCGGTTGTTCTTGAGTTGGCGGATGGCGACGGGACCATCGCTGACCGGGGCGTGCTCACGGCGCATCTGCGCTCCGATGGACGGCACCGTGAGAAGCTCTATGTCGACGGTGGCCCGTCGAGCACGAAAACGGTCGGGCACCTGCGCATGCAGGGCAAGGAAGTGTTCAAGCATGCCGTGGCCATGATCACCGACGTGATCGAGGCGGCCTATGCGGCAACAGGGCTCACTTCCAGAGATATCGACTGGTTCGTGCCGCATCAGGCCAACAAGCGCATCATTGACGCATCTGCCGAGAAGCTGGGCATTCCTGCGTCCAAAGTGGTGATTACGGTGGATCAGCACGGCAACACGTCTGCCGCATCGATCCCGCTGGCGCTCGACACGGCCGTCCGCGATGGTCGCATCAAGCGCGGGCAACTGGTGCTGCTGGAGGCCATGGGCGGCGGCTTCACCTGGGGAAGCGTGCTCGTCAGGATGTGAGCCTCGGTTTCGCGGGCGGCCTGCTCGCGAAAAAATGAACGCGATACGCCAAGGCCAGACTGGACAGCGCTCCGGGCCGACAGCCTTGATCTTCTTGCAATCCGCGCCATTCGCCGATTCAGGAAACTGCTCTCATGATCAAATTCTACTACAGCCTCGCTCCCAACCCCATGAAGGTGGCCCTGATGCTGGAAGAAGCGGGAATGGCCTATGAGCCGATTCCCGTCGACACGCGCAAAGGCGAGCAGCACACGCCAGCCTTCATGGCGATCAATCCGAACGCCAAGGTGCCCGTGATCATCGACGGAGACACGACTGTCTTCGACAGCAATGCGATCCTGCTCTACCTTGCCGAGAAGTCCGGCAAGTTCCTGCCGCCGCCTGCTGCGCGCGGCGAATCGCTCTCATGGCTGATGTTCATTGCTTCCGGTGTCGGGCCGTTTTCCGGCCAGGCCGTGCATTTCAAGCATATGGCGGCCGAGAAGATCGGCTACGCCATCGACCGCTACCAGTATGAGGCGGAGCGTCACTACGGCGTGCTCGAGGCCCATCTTTCAAAGCATGGCTACATGGCCGGCGGTGCCTACAGCTTCGTCGACATGGCGCTCTGGGGCTGGCTGCGCGCCGCTGCTTTCGTGCTGGGTGAAGAGGCCTGGGCGAAATATCCAACTGTGAAGCGTCTGAAGGCTGAGATCGACGCACGACCGGCTGCGGCGCGGGTTGAGGCACTGAAGGAGCGCCATGCGTTCAAGACAGAGTTCGACGCAGAGGCCCGCAGCCATATGTTCCGGCATGTTAAGGGCTGATCGGCCGCTTGTAGCAGTCAGAAAAAAACCGCCGGGTTGCCCCGGCGGTTTCTTGCTGTCTTCAGGCAAACGCCTGCTGAATGCGTTTGGCGATCAATTCTCGACGTAGGTGATCTTGCCGTCGGCACCCTTCTTCCAGGTGTACATGACGTAGTCAGGGCGGGTGATGTCGCCCTTCTTGTCATACTTGAGCTCGCCGATGACGGTCTTGAAGGGGACGCCAGAGCGAATGTACTCGGAGACCTTCTTCGCATCGAGCGTCTTGGTGGCTTCCGCCGCCTGGGCGATCACTTCCACGGCCGCGTAGGTGTAGAGCGTGTAGGCTTCCGGGTTGATGCCCTTGGCCTTGAACGCTGCCAGCACGGTCGCCGCTTCCGGGCGCTTGCGGGGGTCCGGCGGGAAGGTCATGAGCGTGCCTTCAGCGCCGGGACCGGCGATGGTGGCAAACTCATCCGAGGTAATGCCGTCGCCCGACATGAGCGGCGCACGCACAGCCTGGTCACGCATCTGGCGGACAATCAGGCCGCCTTCGGTGTGCAGGCCGCCCCAGTAGACGACGTCCACGCCGGCTGCCTTGATCT
Organism: Beijerinckiaceae bacterium; assembly: GCA_051652685.1. GTDB lineage: Bacteria > Pseudomonadota > Alphaproteobacteria > Rhizobiales > Beijerinckiaceae > JADCCX01. The sequence goes on along the minus strand of JBOFUS010000326.1, from coordinate 8,674 downwards.
TGGTGATCAAGGCCGAGAAGTCCTTCTCGCCGGTGTTTACGCCTTCGTACATGACTTCCTTGAGGCCAGCGGCGTTCATTGCCTTGCGAGTCTCGTCAGCGAGGCCCTGGCCGTAGGGCGTCTTGTCATGGACAACAGCCACCTTCTTGCCCGCGAAGTTCTTCGTGAGATAGGCGGCAGCAACCGCGCCCTGCTGGTCGTCACGGCCGCAGGTGCGGAAGACGTTCCAGAGGCCACGCTCGGTGATTTTCGGATTCGTCGCCGAAGGCGTGATGAGCATCGCGCCGTTTTCAGCGTAGACTTCCGAAGCCGGAAGCGTCACGCCCGAGTTGAAGGGGCCGACTAGGTGCTTGACGCCATCGGACACCATCTTGTTGGCGACCGACACGCCCTGCTTGGGATCGGAAGCATCGTCGCCGCGTACGACAACGAGCTTGCGGCCGAGGATGCCGCCCTTGGCGTTGAGGTCCGCGATGGCCTGGTCGGCGCCGTCCGTCAGCTGCTTGCCGAAGGCCGCGTTCGGGCCGGTGATCGGGCCGAGCACGCCGAACTTGAGGTCCTGCGCGTAGGCCGTGCCGGCGAGCGCGGTGCTCAGCGCCAGTCCGGCCAGAAGGCTTCTGCGATTCATGTAGGATTCTCCCTGTTTTACAAACCCCGGGCGTTGCCGCTCCCGGTAGCGGTTCTGGAGGGCCTTTCAGCGTCTCTGGCCAGCAGTCAAACCGGTTTTTCGCTGAAAGTCACCCGAAATCATGCGGAAGGGTCATTGACCTTTCCGACGCCATCCGAAGGGTCCCGCGCTCTGGAAAGCGAAGGAGTATTGCGTGCGCATCTGCTCCGCGCGCTTTATCCGGAAGCCCAATGCCGCAAAGGCAAAGACGACCAGAAAATCGACGACGAAGTAGTGAAGGGACAGCAATGTCCCTTCAAAGAGCGCGAAATGCAGGAACCGCACGCCGAGCGTCAGCAAGGCGGCGTAGAGCGGCACAGTGGCGAAGGCCCGCCAGGTCTGCGCGGTCGCCCGCCCCATCTGGAAAGCAGCGAGGCCACCCATCATCACCGTCACCAGCACAAACAGGAGGGCCGAATGCTCCTCGTAGAGAATGCCCTGCATCAGTGCCTCCCGCCTTCGAGATAGGCCGCCTTGACCTCAGGTCGGGACAAGAGTTCAGCGCCGGTGCCTGACATGGTGATAAGGCCATTGACCATGACATAGGCACGGTGCGCGAGCTTCAGCGCGTGAAACGCGTTCTGCTCCACCAGAAAGACCGTCATGCCTTCCTTGCGGTTGAGATCGCGAATCACCTCAAAGATCTGGCGCACGATGATGGGGGCAAGGCCCAGCGACGGCTCGTCGAGGAGCAGCAGCTTTGGCCGGCACATCAGCGCCCGGGCGATGGCGAGCATCTGCTGCTCGCCGCCCGACAGCGTACCTGCGCGCTGCTGAAGCCGCTCTCTCAGGCGCGGGAAGATGGCGCAGATCTTGTCCAGATCAGCCGGGAAATGCTCCATGCCGGCGACAGCCGAGCCCATCTGCAGGTTCTCGTAAACGGTCATGCGCGGGAACACGCGGCGGCCTTCGGGCGATTGGGCGATGCCCATGCGCGCGATGTCGTGGGTCTCGGCCTTGGCGATATCCTGCCCGCGATAGAAAATCTGGCCCTCCCGCGCGCGCGGACTGCCGAAGATCGTCATCATGAGCGTCGATTTGCCGGCACCATTCGCGCCGATCAGCGTGACGATCTCGCCTTCGTTCACGTCGATATCGACGCCTTTCAGCGCGATGATCTTGCCGTAGTAGGTCTTGACCCCGCGCACCTGGAGGAGGGGCCTCGGGACGGCAACCGTTTCTGCGGTGTTTGCCATGGCGTTACTCACAGGCCCACCTCCGCTTCGATCTTGAGGACCTCATCCTCGTCTTCGGCACCGAGATAGGCGGCGATGACCTTGGGGTCGTTCTGCACGAAGGCCGGCGTCCCGTCGGAGATCTTGGTGCCGTAGTCGAGCACCACGACATGGTCGGAGATTTCCATGACCACCGACATATCATGCTCGATCAGCAGAACCGAGGTGCCGTGGTCATCGCGAATGCCGCGCAGCAGCGCGTTGAGATCGGCACTTTCCTTGGGGTTCAGGCCAGCGGCCGGCTCATCGAGACACAGCATCAGCGGATCGGTGCACATGGCGCGCGCGATCTCGAGCCGGCGCTGGTCGCCGTAGGGCAGGTCGCCGGCGGGATCGTCGGCCCGGCCCATGAGGCGTGTGCGGTCCAGCCAGTATTTCGCCTTCTCGATGGCTTCTTTCTCCGCATTCTCGAAACGCTTGAAGCCCAGAAGGCCCCCGATGGTCCACTGTGAGGCGGTCATCAACACGTTGTGCTGCGCCACGATCAGGTTCTCGAGCACCGTAAGGCCGGAAAACAGCCGGATATTCTGGAAGGTGCGGGCCACCTTGGCGATCGCAGCGATTTCGTAGTCTGGCATCCGCTCCAGCAGGAAGAGCCGGTCGGAAGCTGCCTTTTCCATGCGCAGATCACTGTCCGTCAACGTTTCAAGCCGCCCGTCGAAATCGCCGTTGCCGTGGCGAAACGCGATGCGCCCTTCGGTCGGCTTGTAGAAGCCCGTGATGCAGTTGAACACGGTCGTCTTGCCGGCACCATTGGGGCCAATGAGCGCGGTGATTTCGCCGCGATTGGCCACAAAACTCAGCGCGTTGATGGCGACGAGGCCGCCGAAGCGCATCGTCAGGTGCTCGACCTTGAGGATGGGGAGAGGGGAGGGGGAGGGGGAAGCGGAAGACATCAGCCGTGGCCCTCCTTCACGTTGTCAGCGCCGATGGTTTTTCGTTCCTTCAGGAAGATGGAGGGTGCCCGGACCGAGATCAGCCCGCGGGGCTTCCAGAGCATCATCAGCACCATGCCAAGGCCCACGAGCAACATGCGGTACTTGGTCGGATCATCGCCGATGACGGGCTTGAGGAAGTCGAACTCCCGCAGCATCTCGCTGCCCCCGATCAGCGCGATCGCCGCCAGCACCACGCCCATGAGCGAACCCATGCCGCCCAGCACCACGATGGCGAGGATGAGTGCTGATTCGAGGAACTTGAAGCTTTCCGGCGTGATGAAGCCCTGGCGCGCCCCGAAGAAGGCACCTGCAAAGCCGCCGAACATGGCTCCGATGGCAAAGGCCGTTAGCTTGGTGTTGGTGGTGTTGATGCCCAGCGCGCGACAGGCGATCTCGTCCTCGCGCAAGGCCTCCCAAGCACGGCCGACGGGCAGTCGCTTGAGCCGCAGCGTCACCCAGGCGGTCAGCAGCGCCAGCAGCAGGATCGTGTAGTAGAGAAAGATCGTGCGGTAGATCGGCGTATGCTCCAGCCCGAAATAGGCCGAGAACCCTTGGTCGCTGGCATTGAAGGGGATGCCGAAGAAATCGATGCGCGGGGCCGACATGCCCGCGCCACCGCCGGTGAAATCCTTCCAGTTCAACGCCACGAGATAGATGATCTCGCCGAAAGCAAGCGTCACGATGGCCAGATAATCCCCTCGCAATCGCAGGACGGGAAAGCCCAGCAACACGCCCCAGAGCGCCGCCATGGCACCCGCGACGGGCAGCGCCAGCCAGAACGAGAAGCCATAGGTCTGCGCCAGCAGCGCATAGGTATAGGAACCGATGGCGTAGAACGCCACATAGCCAAGATCGAGCAAGCCGGCGAGGCCGACCACGATATTGAGGCCCCAGCCAAGCATGATGTAGATGAGGATCTGGATACCGAAGTTGTCCACCCACTTGGGAATGCCGGTCACGCCCGAGGTGCCTGCCACGATAAGCGGATAGATTGCCAGAAGCACGACGAACACCGGCAATGCAAAACGCTCGAACTTCAGGAACGCTTCGCCGGACTTCGGCTTCTCGACGCGCATCTCGGCCGCGCGCGCCCGGTTCCAGGTGAACCAGCTGCGCAGGAAACTTCCGATGAAGACCGCTGCGACCATGCTGAACAGCAGACCCATGCGGGGCTTCAGAACCATCACGTTGTTCAGGGCCTGGTCGGTCTTCAGGCCGATGATCAGGCCGAAGAGCCCAAGCCCGACAAGGCCGGCCCAGAAGGCGTCTTTCAGCGCTTTCGCTGCGTCGAAATGGGCAGGAACCTCGCCGGAGAAGGCGACGTCCGCACGAACGGGCGCACTCATCAGACCTTCTCCACTTCCGGCTTGCCGAGGATGCCCTGGGGCAGGAAGATGAGCGTGATGACGAGAATCGTGAAGGCCGCCACGTCCTTGTAGTCAATGGTGAAATAGGCCGACCACATGCTCTCGATGATGCCGATGAGCAGCCCGCCGATCACGGCGCCTGGCAACGAACCGATCCCGCCCAGCACGGCGGCCGTGAAGGCTTTCACCCCGGGAATGAAGCCATCGTTGTAGGAAACGACGTTGTACTTCACCAGCCACATCACGGAAGCCACGGCGGCGAGGCCTGCGCCGATGACGAAGGTGATGGAAACCGTGCGATCAACGTTGATGCCCAGCAGTGCGGCCATCTTGCGGTCCTGCTCGCAGGCGCGCTGCGCCCGACCAAGCGGCGTTTTCTGCACAAGATACCAGAAGACCACCAGCAGCACCGCCGTGACGACCATGATCAGCAGGTCCTTGTAGGCAAGGACCACATCAAAGCGCTGGCCCTTCATCAGGGTAAGGCCGCCCTCGATGATGTTGCCGACGGGCTTGTTGCGTGCGTCCTGGCTCAGCTGGACGAAATTCACGAGCAGGATCGACATACCGATGGCAGAAATCAGCGGTGCCAGACGGAAGGAGCCACGCAGCTTGCGGTAGGCCACCTTCTCGATGGTCCAGTTGTAGAGGCTGGTCACGAACACACTGACAATCAGGCAAACAAGCAGGGCGAAGAAGATCGCGCCCGCGCCCAGCCCCAGAAAACCGGTAACAATCATGAACATGATCAGCGCCACGAAAGCGCCCACCATGAACACATCGCCATGGGCGAAATTGACCATGCCGATGATGCCGAACACCATCGTGTAGCCGATGGCAATCAGGCCGTAGATCGATCCCAGCGTGATCCCGTTGATCAGCTGCTGAAAGAAAACTTCCATCCAAACGCCCCCCGACCCGGCTTTTTCCGCCGAGCGATCAGTTTCTCTCATGCAATCATTCAGCGCTGCATATGGCAACTGTTCATTCGCTGTACCTGCGCCATCCTCCGCGAGCATGTCTCCCGTCAACCGTGCGCGACATGTTTTTGACACATATGAACAGCGACCGTTGATCAAGCGGTTTTTTATTGTGTTTCTCGGGGTAAACTCCAATCTGGCCGTCAATTCTGCAAGAACTCGCGGTTTCGGGCAGCCATAGCGCATTTCCGCGCGCAAAACGCGGTTTCACGGGCGTGTCGCGCTCACATCCGGTCGGCCACCTGAAAGCCGTGGGCGTAGGGATCGCGGTCGTCCACGAAGATGGTGTTGTAGCCCGTCATCACCGCCCAGCCCTCGATCGAGGGGATGATCGCGTCGAATTCTCCCACCCTTGTGGCCCGCTCGACCCTGCCGCGAAACAGCGAACCGATGATCGATTCGTGGACAAATTCATCGCCGGGCTTGAGCGCGCCCTTCGCCGCCAGCTCTGCCATGCGCGACGAGGTACCCGTGCCGCAGGGTGAGCGGTCGATGGCCTTGTCGCCGTAGAAGACGGCATTGCGGGCATGCGCGCCCGGTTGCGTCGGCTTGCCGGTCCACAGCACATGCGAGCAGACGTTGATGTCCGGGTTCTCCGGATGCGCGAAGCTGTGCCGCCGGTTGAGTTCGCGCCTGAGCAGCGGTGACCAGCGCAGCACGTCCGAGGGCTGGATATCGGCCAGATCGCTGTAGAGCGGCTGCGGCCCGACGATGGCGTAGAAATTGCCGCCATAGGCGACATCCACAAGAAGCTCGCCAAGGCCGGGAACCTCAACCGGCAGGTTCTGTGCGTAGAGAAACGAAGCGACGTTGGTGATCCGAACCGAGGCCACATGCGCGCCTTCCATCACGTAGCGAGCCTCGACGACGCCCGCCGGCGTATCGAGCATCAGCAGGCCCGGCGTGCGCGGCGTGACGAGCCCGCGCTCCAGCGCCATCGTGACCGTGCCGATGGTTCCGTGGCCGCACATGGGCAGGCAGCCGGATGTCTCGATGAAGAGAACAGCGACGTCGCAGTCAGCGCGGGTTGGCGGGTAGAGGATCGAGCCGGACATCATGTCATGACCGCGTGGCTCGAACATCAGTGCCTTGCGGATCCAGTCAAACTCCCGAAGGAAGTGCTGGCGGCGTGCGAACATCGTGTCGCCGTCGAGGCGTGGCCCTCCGCCGGCCACAAGGCGAACCGGATTTCCGCAGGTATGCCCGTCAATACAGAAGAATGTGCCGCCGGTCGCCATGCGCGTCTCGTCCACCCGGTGTTCAGTCCGCCCGGTACAATGAACCATTCACTGCCGGGATTGATTGTATTTTTAGACAATTCTTGCCAACTTGGGGAAAGTTCAGCAATTAACCTGTCATAAGTATTCAATCAAAGGTGCGGGCGGTAGCCCTCGCGATAAAAAGAACCGGGCAGCGTGGGGCCGCTCATCATGGGTGCGATCAACGACAGAGCGGAAGCCCTGACGGGCGATTTGCTCGAGGGAATTCTTGCGGCGCGCTTTGCGCCCGGGGCCAGCTATCCTGTGGCGCGCGTCGCGACGCTGCTGCGCGCGACACCGCCGGAGATCGAACCGGCGCTGCGGGCAATGGTTGTGCGTGGGCTGATCGAGCGGCGTGGCGAAACCATTGTGGTGGCGGATATCGACCGGGAGCGCCTGGTCGCCCTGTTGCCCCGCAGGCGCGAGCTGGAGATCCTCTTCATTCGCGCCGTGGCGGCAAACGCTTACTCCCTCAACGCCATAGCCATCAACGAAGCCGTTTCGAGGATGATGCGCTGCGCCGTGGTCGGAGACCTCGATGGCTATATGCTCGGCAACCAGCTTTTCCACGATCAGTTGAGACTGGTCGTCCCTGACGAGGCTGGTCTCGTTGGCGAGCTTGACGCCCTCCGCACCGAATTTCGCCGCGCATGGTGCGCCTTCAACCGGCTGCGTGAACTCACTTCTGCGGCAGGATTGCTTGCGGCGGTTGCGAAAGCGCTCATTGCCGGCGATGAAGCAGCGGCGGTTGCGGCGGCGACCGCATTTCTGGCGCATCTGGGGGAGACCTTCTGAACCATGACACGGACCGAGGCGCGACTGCCGGGGCGCCATACCGACGAAGCCTTGCGAAGGGTGCGGGACGCCATTCTCACGGCCGCGCTGCGCCCGGGCGAGCGCTACGCGCTCACCCGCGTCCGCAATATTGCCGGTGTCGATGGGGCAAGCGTTCAGGCTGCGCTGGTGGAACTGAAGGGCGAGCACCTCGTCAGCGACATTGACGACGAGGGAGTCACCATCACCGGGGTCAATGCGGAGCGGATCGCCAGCGAGCTCGCGCTTTATGAAGAAGTCGAGACGGAGCTGGTGCGCGCGGCTTGCGCGAATATGACGGCTGCGGTGGTGATGGCGCTTTCGGCCGAGCTGCTTCTGATAGAGCGCGCGGCCCGGCTCGGTGACCTCGACACAGCAATGCTGACTGACCGCAGGATTGACGAAATCATCGCCAGCCTGCCGCCATCATCCGATGAAGGCAGGCAGCTGATCGCATTGAAGATGGATTTCAAGCGCCAATGGTGCGCCGAGCACCGGCTTCGCGATTTCAGCGGGCCGATCGAAATGCGCAAGCAGCAGGTGGAAGCGCTGATCAAGGGCGATGCGACAAGGGCGATCGAATGTGTGCGGGCATTCTACGCTTCGATCAGGAAAAACTCCTGACGCGGAAAAGCGAGCGGCATTGCGGCCTCGCGCCGCGTGCGTGCCACAAGTCGACGTGCTATCGCGCCTCGCATGAACGCCCCGACTCCAGCCCCCTTTGCTCCAGCTCCCAGCGCCATCGCTTTTCGCGAGGCGATGAGCCGCGTTGCCGGCGCAGTCCATGTGATTGCCACGAACGGTAGCGGCGGCCTTTCGGGCGCGACCGTGACTGCGGTCACGTCAGTGACAGACAACCCGCCGAGCCTGCTGGTCTGTCTCAACCAGAAGAGCCACACGCTCGCCGCCATCCGCGCCAATGGCGCGTTCAGCGTGCAGGCGCTTTCCGCAAGCCAGATCGGGATTGCCCGGATTTTTGCCGGCGAGGGCGGAGTGGAAGGACCGGCCCGGTTCCGGAACGAGCACGGCTGGCTGGATATCGCAGCTGAACGGCAGCCGCTGCTACCCGGCGCGTTGGCCATATTCCGCTGTCGCCTCGCCCAGCTGACGCCGGTGGGCACGCATATGATCGTCATCGGTGCGGTTGAGGAAGCTCTGACCTCGGAAGCCGGAAACCCGCAGGCACTGGTCTACCTCCGTCGTGGATATCAAGAGATTTAACGCATTCATCAAGTCAACGGGCTGCGGCTTTCAGGTTGCTGACGGGCTGTCCGGTTATGCCCGCTCCATCTCCTCGAACACCTTCTGCGCTTCGTGAAAGGCCGTGTTCGCGGCAGGAACGCCGGCGTAGACAGCGCACTGCATGATCACTTCCTTGATCTCGTCCCGGGTCAGGCCGTTGTGAACAGCGCCCT
>JBOFUS010000325.1:0-1534 GCA_051652685.1 Beijerinckiaceae bacterium | reverse complement strand
GCCCCGCGCGGCTTCTGCGCGGGCGTGGTGCGCGCCATTGATGCCGTGGAGCAGGCGCTGAAACGCCATGGCGCGCCGGTCTATGTGCGCCACGAGATCGTGCACAACAAATATGTCGTCGAAGGCCTGAAGGCCAAGGGCGCAGTCTTCGTCAAGGAGCTCGACGAGGTGCCGGCAGACACCACTGCTCCGGTCATCTTCTCCGCCCATGGCGTGCCGAAGTCCGTGCCGGCGGAAGCCGTGCGCCGCAATCTCTTCGCCATCGACGCGACCTGTCCGCTAGTGACGAAGGTGCACCGCGAGGCGGAGCTGCATCACCGGCGGGGGCGCGCCATCATCATGATCGGCCATGCCGGCCACCCTGAAGTGGTGGGCACCATGGGGCAGCTGCCAGACGGAGCCGTGACGCTGATCGAGAGTGTGGCCGATGTGGCGGCGCTGTTGCCGGCCGATCCCGCAAGCCTTGCCTTCGTGACGCAGACGACGCTGTCGGTGGATGACACGGCGGAGGTGGTGGCGGCCTTGCAGGCACGCTTTCCGCTGGTTGCCGGCCCACACAAGGAAGACATTTGCTACGCGACCACCAACCGGCAGGAGGCCGTGAAGCGGGTCGCGCCCCAGGTGAATGCCTTGATCGTCGTCGGCTCGCCCAATTCCTCCAATTCGCAGCGCCTCAAGGAAGTGGCGGAGCGTGCTGGCTGCCCCGTGTCGCGCCTGATTCTCAGGGCCGAGGACATCGACTGGGCGCTGTTCGGGAACATCGCCTCGCTCGGCATCACGGCGGGGGCTTCCGCGCCGGAGGTGCTGGTCGAGGAGATCATCGACGCTTTCGCCGCGCGCTACCGCGTCACGGTGGAGAACGTCTCGACAGCGGATGAGAGCGTGTTCTTCCCGCTGCCCCGCCAGTTGCGCGAAGCGACCTCCTGATGGCCGTCTACACGGACGTCTCCGACGAGGAACTGGCGGATTTCGTCGCCGGTTACGACATCGGCGGGCTCGTGTCCTTCAAGGGCATCGCCGAGGGCGTGGAGAACTCGAACTACCTGCTGGAGACGGAAGCCGGGCGCTTCATCCTGACGCTTTACGAGAAGCGCGTGAATGAAGCGGATCTGCCCTTCTTTCTGGCGCTGATGGCGCATCTGGCGGGCAATGGTGTCAACACACCGCTGCCGGTCAAGGCGCGCAGTGGCCTGGCGTTGAACCGGCTGGCGAGCCGGCCGGCGGTGATCGTGACGTTCCTGGAGGGTCTCTCGCTTCGCCGGCCGACGGCGGACCATTGCCGGCAATTGGGCGCAGCAATGGCTCGCCTTCATGGAGCGGGGGGCAGCTTCAGGAGCCATGCGCGGGTCAACGCACTGGGTCCGCAAGGCTGGCGGCCGTTGCTTGAACGCTCGGGTCCGGCGGCAAACAGCGTGCAGGCGGGGCTTTATGGTTTTGCCGACGAGGAGTTGATGCATCTGGAGGTGCGTTGGCCGCAGGCGCTGCCAGCCGGTGTCATCCATGCTGATCTGTTTCCCGACAACGTGTTCTTTCT
>JBOFUS010000324.1:0-4917 GCA_051652685.1 Beijerinckiaceae bacterium | reverse complement strand
GGCTGGTTCTGGCAAGGCCCGCGGCGTCTGTGGCAGCACGCGGCGCTATCCTTGCCGAAACCGGCAGTGGTCTCGGCGGCAGGGGAACCGGCACTATTTCCGCCGCCGGTCCATAGGCGCGTTGCTGGACGGAACCCGTGGACCCGGGATCGGCAACCGTCCGGCGCGGAACGCTGGCGGTGGTAAGCGGGTCGGCGGCGGGGCGTGGTGCGCGCGATGCCACCGTCGTGCCCTTTGGCTGCTTCGGCTTCGCGGCGGCGACCAGTTCCTGCTTCGCGGCCGGTCGAACTTTCTTCTTGCCGTCAAGCGTGGTCAGCGCCACACCCTCCGGCGTATCGAGCCCGTAGATATCTTCGCGGAACTGCACCTGGCCGTGGCCGTCGCCATAGGCCGTGAGATAGACCCACGCGATCGGCACATGCTTCTTCAGTGCGTGCTGGGTGCGCAACCCGGCATCGATGTCGCGGTCGATCGCTGCACGGTCGATGCCCTGTTCGGCCAGCAACCAGGCTCCCAGATCGCGCACGTCCGAGACGCGGGCGCAGCCGGAGGAATGGAAGCGCACGTCCTGGCGGAAGAGCTCCTTCTTCGGCGTGTCATGCAGATAAACGGCTTCGGTGTTGGGCATGTCGATCTTGAGCTGGCCGAGCGAGTTCTGCGGACCAGGGTCCTGGCGCAGCAGGAACTTCGGGTCCTTCGTCGCCGACCACGACACGCTGTTGGGATCGATTTCCTCGCCCTTCCAGTTGAGGGTGCGCAGGTTGTGCTTGTTCAGATAGGCCGGGTCTTTCTTCAGCGCCTTCACCACATCATTGCGGATGATCGAGTTCGGCACCGTCCAGTGGGGGTTGAGGTTCACGGAGGAAATGCGCGCCGAGATCACGGGCGATTGCCGCTCTTTCTTGCCGACGACGGCGAGATGGCGGCGCTCGACGCGGCCATTGGCGACAGCCTCCACAACCGCACCGGGGATGTTCACCACCACATAGCGCGGAGCAAACTTGAAAGCGTTGTTGCGCAACCGCTCGACCGAGGCGCGAAGCTGCTTGAGGCGCACCTCCGCCGGCACATTCAGTCCCGCGAAGGTCAGCCGGCCCACTGAGCCGGTTTCCGAAAGACCATGCCGTGCCTGGAAGCGCTTCAGCGCCTGAGCCGTCGCAGCGTCGAAACGGTCACTTGCCGCGTTGGCGTTGTCGATGTCTCCCGAGATTGCGAGCCGCGCCTTGAGCTGCGCGACAAGCGGGCCTTCCGCACCCTGCTTCAGACCGCGCGCCGTCTCAGGCAAGCGCTGCCAGCCTCCCCGCGCGACAATATCCTCATAGAAGCGCAAACCACCTTCGGTGCGCGCAAGGGACTCAGGCCCGAAAGCAGGCTCACTGTCGCGCACATCCTGGGGGCGGAACGAATCGCCTAGCGGTGCGGGAAGCGCCTGTGTGGCCTGTGGCTGCAATCCTGCAGGCGGCCGCGGCACGACCGGCGGCTCGGCCAGCGCGGCCGGTCCGCTCAAGCCGAGGCCGGCGGCGAAAACTCCAATGGCGAAAAGACCGGCGCGCGGCATCGCCTACTCCCACGGTTACGCAACACAAACCGGAACGAATCCCTTCGCTCCGTTCCTCGGATTAGCTGCAATCCCTCAAAGAAGGTTTAACCATGGATGCCGCTTGTCCCCGTCTTGCGCGCCAGTGCGAATGGTGACAGCTTGATGACGCAACTTGCGTTCTGAGCGGGAGAAGGCGGCGCAATGGCTGAACCATCATCGGAGGAGCAACCGCCCGTCGCGTCAGGCGCGGCGGCATCGTTCCCGGACCGCAAGCCGCCGCCCATTGTCGCCTTCGACCGTCGCGAACTTCAGGCCATCATGAACGTCTACGGCCGGATGGTCGCTGCCGGTGAATGGCGCGATTACGCCATGGATTTCATGCGCGACCAGGCGGTGTTTTCGATCTTTCGCCGCAGCTCCGAAATGCCGCTCTACCGCGTGCTGAAAATCCCCGAGCTCAGACACCGGCAAGGGATGTATCAGGTCATCGCGCCGGGTGGCCTGATCCTCAAGCGGGGCAGCGATCTTGAACAGGTCCTTCGCGCGCTGGACAAGCCGCTGAAGCTCGTAATGGCCTGATTGGGGCCGGGAGCAGCGAAGGCACTTGCGCGGCCAGGGTTAGCGCGGCTACTTCTCCGCCTGCCCAACCCCATATCCATCCTTCGCTTCGGCGAATTCGGCCCCCTCGCGGCAGGGCACGACCGAGGAGCCCGGCTTTCGTGCAAGGCGCACTGCTTTCCCGTTATGGTCTTCCGCTCGGGCTCGCCCTGCTGATCCTCGGCTATTGGGAGTGGTCGGTGTGGTATCACGCCATTCCGCCCTACAAGCTGCCGAGTCCGTCCGGCATCATCCGCGCGCTGATCACGGACTGGCATGTGCTTTCCGTTTCCATGTGGATCACGCTCCAGACCACGCTGCTCGGCATGGTGCTTGCCTTTGTGGGCGGCGTGGCGCTCGGCGTGTTGCTGGGCATGGTCAAGACGGCGGAGAACATGCTGTTTCCCTATGCCGTGGTGTTTCAGGTGACGCCGGTGATCGCCATCGCGCCGATCCTGCTCATCTATTATTCGGCGCCCACCGTGGTGCTGATGACGGCGTTCCTCGTCACTTACTTCCCGGTCCTGTCGAACACCATCACTGGCATGCGCTCGACGGACAGGGGGCTAGAAGCGCTGTTCGATCTCTACGGTGCCTCCGCTTGGAGCCGCATCTTCGGACTCAAGCTCAAGTCGGCGCTGCCCTATATCCTTACCGGCTTCCGCATCGGCGGTCCGCTGGCGCTCATCGGCGCAGTGGTGGCCGAGATCGCCGCTGGATCCGCTGGCTCGGGCTCGGGCCTTGCCTTCCGCATCATCGAGAGCACCTACCGGCTGAACGTGCCGCGCGCCTTCGCTGCGCTTCTGCTGCTGTCGCTGATGGGTATCGTGATCTTCTACAGCCTCGTGTTCGTATCGCATCTGCTGCTCCGCGACTGGCACGAGAGCGCCATGAAAAGGGAGCGCTGACCCGTGGCTGCACGAACCATCATCAAGGGCGCGCGTGTGCCGGCCACCCTTCTCGCTGCGCCTCTCGGGGCGACAGTGCCGGGACAGGAAGGACTCATTGCCTGCGATATCGCCGTCGAGGACGGTCTTGTTGTCGCAATTGGCGACATTATCCCCGCGCCAGGTGACACGATCAACAACCACGATCGCGGCCTCGTCTTCCCAAGCTTCGTCGATAGCCATACGCACCTCGACAAAGGCCACGTCTGGTCGCGGACACCGAACCCGGACGGCACTTTTCCCGGCGCTCTGGAGAGCGTAGGCCGCGACCGCGAAGTGAGCTGGAGCGCAAAGGATGTCGAGACGCGGATGGATTTCGCCCTGCGCACGGCCTACGCCCACGGTACCTCCGCGATCCGCACGCATCTCGACAGTCTCGGCAAGCAGATCGGCATTTCCTGGCCGGTCTTCGCCGAGATGCGTGACCGCTGGAAAGGCCGCATCGCGCTGCAGGCAACACCGCTGTTCGGCATCCAGTGGGCGCTGGACAAGGCGCATATGCAGGCGGTCGTTGCTGCCGTGAAAGCCCATGGCAGCGGCATCATCGGCGCCGTCACCTACATGTGCCCGGAGCTGGAGGAGGGGCTGGATGTGCTCTTCTGCACCGCGATCGAGCACTGCTTCGATCTCGACTTCCATGTCGATGAGGCGAGTGACCCCGCCGCCCGCGCGCTCGAGCGCATCGCCGCCGCCTCCATCCGCCACCGGTTTGCCGGCAAGGTGCTCTGCGGCCATTGCTGTTCACTGGCGCTGCAAACACCGGAGGATGAGGCCCGCATCATCGCGCTGGTAAAGGAGGCCGGTCTCGCCATCGTCAGCCTTCCCATGTGCAACATGTACCTGCAGGATCGCACGCGCGGCCGCACGCCGCGCTGGCGCGGTGTTTCCTCGCTGCACGAACTGGCCGCCGCCGGCGTTCCTGTGATGGTGGCATCGGACAACACGCGCGATCCTTTCTATGCGTATGGCGATCTTGATGCCGTCGAGGTCTATCGCGCCGCGACGCGCATTCTCCAATTCGACCACCCCGTTGGCGATTGGCCGCGCACCATCACGTCGACACCGGCGGACGTCATGCGCCTGCCCGCCCATGGCCGCATCGCCGTTGGCGCGGCGGCTGATCTGGTGCTTTTCACGGCCCGCAACTGGACGGAGCTTCTCTCCCGACCGCAGTCCGACCGCGTCGTTATGCGCGCTGGCCAGAAAATCGACCGCGTGCTTCCCGACTATCGCGAACTCGATATCCTTGAAGGAATGAAACCTTGAGCCGCTACGACATCGCCGCCCTGAAGAACCACCTCGGCCACCTGAAGATCGAGGACAACCCGGCGCTGGTGAAGCAGAAGTCGCGCGATTTCTACTGGTATTCGCCGACCCTCAAGCGCCAGCTCGACCACGTGACGGGCGACGCCATCGTCTCCGTCACCTCGGAGAAGGACGTGACGGACGCGCTCGCGGCCTGCCATGCACTCGGCATTCCGGTCACGCCGCGCGGTACAGGCACCGGCAACTACGGCCAGGCGATGCCGCTATCCGGTGGCGTGGTGCTCGACATGTCGGGCTTCAACAAGGTGCTGGACATCGCGCCCGGTCGCCTGGTGGTGGAACCCGGCGCGATCATGGAGGCGATCGACCATGAGACGCGGCCAAAGTCCGGCCAGGAAATCCGCCTGCACCCCTCCACATATTCGACAGCCTCCATCGGCGGCTTCATCGCCGGCGGTTCGGGTGGTTCGGGCTCGATCAAGTGGGGCGGCCTGCGGGACTGGGGCAACATCATCCGCCTCAAGGTCGCGACCATGGAGGCCACGCCCCGCGTGCTGGAGCTGACGG
>JBOFUS010000323.1:0-11108 GCA_051652685.1 Beijerinckiaceae bacterium | reverse complement strand
GGCCGGAGATCGAGGGCTTCCTCTCGATTGCCGCCATGGCGAACCGCTATGACTACACGTTTCTGGCCCCTTGCCCCTCGTCGGGTCTCTTTGTGCATGGCGAGATCGACCGCGTGTCGCCTGCCAAGGAATCGATGACAGCGATCGACAAGGTGAAGGTTCAGAAGGGCATCAAGATCGAGCATCAGATCGTCCCTGGCGCGAACCATTTCTACGAAGACAAGCTCGATGACCTGATGACCGTGGTGAGCGGCTATCTCGACAAGCGGCAGGTCCTGAAGGTCTGACAGGTGGCGGTGTCTGCAGCCGTCGCCGGCTTTCTTCTCGGCGGTTCTCTCATTGTCGCCATCGGCGCGCAGAACGCGTTTGTGCTGCGTCAGGGACTTCTGCAGCGGCACGTCCTCGCGGTGACGCTCTTCTGCGCCGCGTCTGACGCGATCCTGATTCTCCTGGGGGTGGCAGGCTTCGGCGAGTTGGTCCGCGCCTCGCCATCCCTGCTTCTCGCCGTGAAGTGGGGAGGGGCTGCTTTCCTGCTGTGGTATGCCTTCATCGCCTTCCGCCGTGCGCTCGTGCCGGGTGCGCTCGCCGCAGCCGAAACTGACGTGCAGCCGCTCTCCGCGATCATCGCACAATGCGCGGCGTTCACCTGGCTCAACCCGCATGTCTATCTCGATACGGTGGTGCTGCTGGGCGGCCTTTCGGCAACTTATGGCGGGCAAAGATGGGCTTTCGGGGCAGGGGCGGCGATCGCATCCTTTGTCTGGTTCCTGTCCCTTGGCTTCGGTGCCCGCCTGCTTCAGCCGGTTTTTGCCAGGCCGGCCGCCTGGCGCGTGCTGGACATCGGCATTGGCTGCGTCATGGCACTGATCGCTTTCAAGATCGCGACCACGCAGCTTTGACGGTTTGACGCGCCAACGTTTGACGCGCTGCTTGCGATCATCAATAACCCGCCCGCAGTTTGCCCGAGCGAGACCATGTCAGAATTCAAGCCGAGATCCGATTTCCTGCGCACGCTGCATGCACGCGGATTCCACCACCAGACGTCCAATCCCGAGCTGCTTGACGAACTCGCTCTCAAGGGCGGCGTGGTCGGCTACATCGGCTTCGATTGCACGGCGAAGTCATTTCACATCGGCAATCTCGTGCAGATCATGCAGCTTCACTGGCTCCAGGCGACGGGCAACAAGCCGATCGCGCTGATGGGCGGTGGGACGACCCGCGTCGGTGATCCATCCGGTAAAGACGAAATGCGCAAAATGCTCTCGCTGGAGGATATCGAGGCCAACAAGGAGCGGCTGAAGCTCACGTTCGCCAAGCTCATGACCTTCGGAGACGGCAAGACCGACGCGGTCATGGCGGACAATGCCGAATGGCTCGTGAAGCTCAATTACATCGATTTTCTGCGCGATGTCGGCAAACACATGTCGGTGAACCGCATGCTGTCGATGGACTCCGTCAAGAGCCGGCTCGACCGCGAGCAGGAGTTCTCTTTCATCGAGTTCAACTACATGCTGCTGCAGGCCTATGATTTTGTGGAGCTTGCCCGCCATTACGGTTGCAATCTCCAGATGGGCGGCTCCGACCAGTGGGGCAACATCGTCACCGGCATCGATCTTGGCCGGCGCATGGGCACGCACCAGCTCTTCGCCCATACGACGCCGCTGATCACCACCTCTTCGGGCGCCAAGATGGGCAAGACGGCGGCGGGTGCCGTATGGCTTGAGCCGGACATGCTGTCGGCCTATGACTACTGGCAGTACTGGCGGAACACCGAGGACGCCGATGTGGGGCGGTTCCTGAAGATCTTCACGACCATGTCGCTCGACGAGATTGAACGGCTGGCGGCCCTTGGCGGCGCCGAGATCAACGAGGCCAAGAAAGTGCTGGCCACCGAGGCGACGGCGCTCATCCATGGCCGGGCCGACGCGGAAGCGGCCGGCGAAACCGCCCGCAAGACCTTCGAGGAAGGGCTGACGGACGCGAGCCTGCCAACAGTCGCCATTGATGCGGCGGAGTTGGCGGCAGGCCTTGGCCTGCTCTCGGCATTTGTGCAGGCTGGCCTCACGCCCTCGACCGGTGAAGCCCGGCGCCAGGTTCAGGCAGGCGGCCTGCGCGTCAACGATGTGGTCGTGACCGATGCGCGCGCCACGCTGACGGCGGCTGATGCCGTCAACGACGGTGCTATCAAGCTGTCCTTCGGCAAGAAGAAGCACGTGCTGCTGCGGGCGGGGTAGGGGCAATCAACCCTTCTTCGCCTCGTTCCAGAGCGCATCCATTTCAGCGAGGTCACTCATGGCCGGCGTCCTGCCACGTGCGGCAAGCAATTCTTCCACCCTGGCGAAGCGGCGTTCGAACTTGGCATTGGCTGCGGCGATCGCCTGATCGGGATCGAGGCTGTGCCAACGGGCGGCATTGGCGAGCACGAAGAGCAGGTCACCCAGTTCTTCCTGAACATGCGCCCGGTCGCCAGACGCCACAGCTTCTTTCAGTTCCGCCAGCTCTTCCTCGGCCTTCGCGATCACGTCCATGACATTCGGCCAGTCAAATCCAACACTTGCTGCCTTGTCCTGAAGTTTCACGGCGCGCTGTGCGGCAGGGAGGGCGGCCGATACCCCCGCCAGAACACCCGTCTCGATGCCCTCGCCCCGTCGCGCGGAGCGCTCCGCTTTTTCCTCGGCCTTGATCCTGCCCCAGCTTGCCTTGACTTCGGCCGGCGTCCAGTCCCGACGCTCGCCGAACACATGCGGATGCCGGCGCAGCATCTTGATGCTGATGGCGCGGACCACGTCGCCGAAGGCGAACGCGCCACGCTCGCTGGCCATCTGCGCGTGAAAAACCACCTGGAGCAGCAGATCGCCGAGCTCGTCCTTCAGATCGTCGAGATCACCGCGCGCAATCGCTTCCGCCACCTCATGGGCTTCCTCGACCGTGTAGGGCGCGATGCTGGCGAAGTCCTGCGCGACGTCCCATGCGCAGCCGGAGACGGGGTCACGAAGTGCCGCCATGATGGCAAGGAGATCAGCGATGTCGCTTGTCGGGTGGCGTCTCATGGGTGTTCGCTAGCAGCGCTACCTGGGGCTATGCAACGGCAAGATTGAATCGCAGAAGATATATTATGGAACTATTTAGTTCCTGATCAGGCGTCCAGCACCATTCCGTCATAGGCTGGTGTGACGCCTTTCGGCAGATCCTTGAGCAATGTGGCGTAGTCCAGATCGTTGTGCAGGTTCGTCAGCACGGCTTGACGCGGTTTCAAGCGCTCGATCCAGCGCAACGCTTCTTCCAGATGAAAATGCGTCGGATGCGGCCGGACACGCAGCGCGTCGATGATCCACAGGTCGAGATCCTCGACCTGATCGAGGCTCTCGTCCGGAATGGCGCTCACATCCGGCGTGTAGGCCATCTTGCCGATGCGCAGGCCCAACGCGTCCATGGCCCCATGGATCAGTCGAAACGGCGTGATCACCAGCATGCCGCCTGGACCCTCAACCTCGAAGGGAACCAGAGACGCGATCCGCCGGTCGGCGAGCATCGAGGGATAGTCGCTGCCAGCCGGCGTTTCGAAGATATAGCTGAAGCGCGCATTGAGGCTGGCAAAGGTCTGTGCGTCGCTACACGCGAGGATCCGGTTTCGCTGGTGGAGAACCAGCGGGCGCACATCATCAATGCCATGGGTGTGGTCCGCGTGGTCATGGGTGAAGACAATCGCGTCCAGCCGCTGGACATCGGCTGCAATCAACTGTTCCCGCAGATCGGGCGAAGTATCGACCAACACGGTCGTTTCGCCACCGTTCTGGTTCTGGCGCACGAGGATCGAGCAGCGGCGGCGGCGATTGCGCGGTTCAAGCGGATCGCAAGAGCCCCATCCGGCAGGACCCACACGCGGAACACCGCCGGAAGAGCCACAACCGAGGATCGTGATCGTGCGGCTCATGCGGCTCCTGCAAGGGGCGGCAGTTTCGAGAAGAGCCGCAGCGCATTCGCCGTCGTCAGCCGCGCCATATCCTCTGGCGTCAAGCCATGCAGTCCGGCCAGAACCTCAGCCGTATGGCGGACAAAGGCCGGCTCGTTGCGCTTCCCCCGGTGAGGCATGGGCGCGAGATACGGCGCATCCGTCTCGACCAGAAGGCGATCCAGCGGCGTGGCGCGCGCGATGTCCCGGAGTTCTTCCGACGCCTTGAAGGTGAGAATACCGGAGAACGACAGGGAAAGGCCCATTGCCACGCCGCGCCGCGCAAGCTCGGGTCCCGATGAAAAGCAATGGAGCACCGCAGGGAAGGCCCCCTTCCCCATCTCTTCCTCGAGAATCATGATCATGTCGTCGTCAGCAGCGCGTGCGTGGATAACGAGCGGCAACTGCGTTGCGCGTGCCGCTGCAATGTGGATGCGCAGGCCCATCGCCTGCGCCTCGCGTGGCGACTTGTCATAGTGGTAGTCGAGCCCAGCCTCGCCAATCGCGACACATTTGGAATGCTCCGCCAGACGGATGAGATCATCCGCTGTCACGTCCAGTTCCTGATCGGCATAATGGGGATGCGTGCCGACCGAGAACCACACATTGTCATTGGCTTCCGCGATGGCACGGTAGCTGTCAAACCGCCTCACATGGGTCGAGATCGTGATCATGCGCCCGACGCCCGCCGAATGCGCGCGCGCCAGCACACCGGCCGCGTCCGCCGCCAGATCGGGAAAATCGAGATGGCAATGCGTGTCGATCAACATCAGGCGGCTGGAGCCTCCGGCTCGACATAGCGCGGAAAGATGCCGACCGGCGCGGGCAGTTCTGTTCCTTCAGGGGTCGTCCCGGATGGATCGATGTCCACCAGCATCCGCTGTCCGGTTGGCACCGCCAGCAGATCGAGCAGCTTGATGGCCGACGAAGGCATGAACGGCAAGATCGCAATGCCGACGCAGCGCAGGATCTCGACAGTGACGGAAAGCACCGTATCGCGCCGCGGAGTATCCGTCTTGGCAAGCTTCCAGGGCTCCTGCGCTGCAAAGTAGCGGTTCGCCTCGCCCGTCACCGCCCAGATATCGTTCAGCATCTGATGCAGCGCGAAATCTTCCATTGCCGCCCGCAGCTTGTCCGGCAGCGCATGAGCGAGTGCCAGCATTGTCTGATCGTCAGCCGACAGCGGCCCGCGCGCAGGTGCCTTGCCTTCGCAGCCTTTGGCGATCATCGACAGCGAGCGCTGCGCCAGATTGCCCAGGTCGTTCGCCAGATCGGCGTTGATGCGGTTTGCGATGGCCTCTGGGCTGTAATTGCCATCCTGTCCGAAGGCGACTTCCCGCAGGAAGAAGTAGCGCACCTGATCGACGCCGTAAGCTTTCACGAGGTCGAACGGATCGACGACGTTGCCCACCGACTTTGACATTTTTTCGCCTTTGCTCAGCACGAAGCCGTGGCCAAAGACGCGCCTGGGCGTTGGCAGACCGGCCGACATCAGCATCGCCGGCCAATAGACCGCATGGAAGCGGATAATGTCCTTGCCGATGATGTGCACATCCGCCGGCCAGCGCCGCCAGTCGGGATGGCTTTCGTCGGGAAAACCAACACCCGTGATGTAGTTGGTCAGTGCATCCGCCCAGACATACATCACATGGGCGTCGTCATCCGGCACCGGCACGCCCCACTTGAACGTCGTGCGGCTGACGGAAAAATCCTGCAAGCCGCCCTTCACGAAGCTGACCACCTCGTTCTTGCGCGTTTCGGGGCTGATAAAATTCGCCGGGCTTTCATAAAGCGCCAGCAGCCGATCAGCGTAGGCTGACAGCCGGAACTTGTAGTTCTGCTCCCTTACCCACTCGACCGGTGTTCCCTGCGGCGAAAGCCTGCTCCCGTCGGCGGCGACGCTCAGCTCCTTTTCGTCGTAGTAGGCCTCCTCGCGAACCGAATACCAGCCCTCGTATTGATCGAGGTAGATGTCGCCGCTGGCCTTCATCCGCCGCCAGAGCTCCTGGCAGGAGGCGTAGTGCCGGGGCTCGGTGGTGCGGATAAAGCGATCTGGCGACGCATGAAGCGTCTCGCCCATCTGCTTGAAACGCAATGCATTCCTGTCGGCAAGTTCGCGCACATCAATGCCCGCCTTCTCCGCCGTCTGCACCATCTTGAGGCCATGCTCATCGGTGCCGGTCATGAAGAACACATCGTATCCGTCGAGCCGCTTGAAACGCGCGATGGCATCTGCCGCAATCAACTCATAGGCATGGCCGATATGCGGCGCACCGTTGGGATATGAAATGGCGGTTGTGATGTAGAACGCGCCGCGCGACGTCATGGGGCCTCGCTGCTCCGGTGGTCCCGTGCCCGGCTCCGCTATAAGCGGCCGCCGCGCTCGATCTCCGCCAGATCGGAAAAAAGTGACAGAACGAATGGCCGCCGGTCGAGATTGTAACTCTCGATCTCGCGGGCCGAACGCCGCAGCTTTTCCCACAGCTCCGCCCGCGCGACAAGCGCTTCGGCGTCGTCAGAGCCATGCACGCCATCACGCAGCCGCGCTTCGGCTGCAGCAAGGATGATCTCGAACGCCTCTGCCCCGGCCTTGCCCGAGGCACGTTCGGCCAGCGCACGCACAAGCTTGCGGCGGCTGCCCTCCCCGCTGGCGGTAAAAGCGCTGGCAGCGGCAACTCTTACCTCGCGGGCTTCCGGGTCGATTTCGGCAAATGCGCGCCTGATGCTGCCTTCGGCATCGCGCGCCGCATCGCGCGCTTCCACGATGTCAGCACCCACAAGACGCACGAGGGCTGTCGCGATATCGCCATCGGACAATCGCTCGCACGGCAGCTTGGCGCAGCGCGAGCGAATCGTCGGCAGTGCGGCCCTCGGATTATGCGCAATCAGCAGAAACAAGGCCTTGGGCGGTGGCTCCTCCAGCATTTTCAGAAGCGCATTGGCGCTCTGCGTATTGAGATCGTCTACGCTGTCGACAACCACGATACGCCAACCGCCTGCGCCGGCCGTCGTGCGAAAGACACCGAGCGCAGCGCGCACGTCGTCCACCGCAATCTCGGCCCTCAGCGACTTGCCGTCCTTTGTCGGCCCGCGCCGGATCACGGCCAGATCCGGATGCGCTTGCCGCGCTACCTGACCAACGACGGGGTTCGCCTCGGGTAAACTCAGGTCCACCGCGCCACGCACCGCAGGCGCGAGCGGGTCGGGATGAGCAAGCAGAAAGCGTGCAAAGCGATAGGCAAGCGTTGCCTTGCCAATGCCCTCGGGCCCGCAAAACATCAGCGCGTGGTGCAGGCGGTTCTCGCGGAAAGCGTCGAGCAAACGCGCCTCCGCCTTGCTCTGGCCCAGACAGAACAACACCTCGCGTGGATGCGGCGCATCGCGGAACCGGTCGGGTTCCAGTACTGCGGGCGGGTCCATGATGAAGACGTCAGCCATTTGTGCGTCCGCGTTGAAGCAATGCGGTTGCCCCCGCCACAAGCTTCCTGATGTCACTGGCGATCTCGTCCTGCGCGCGGTCAGCCTCCACGATGTGAACACGCTCTGGCTCTGCCCGTGCGATGCCAAGATAACCGTCTCTCACGCGCCGGTGGAAGTCGATGTCCGCAGCCTCGAAGGCGTCACCTTCCGCCAGTGATCCACCGAGCCGTGCCTTGGCCCGCAGCAGGCCACGCTCGGGCGCGATATCGAGAAGCAGGGTGAGATCGGGCCGCATGGCGTTAACGGCAGCAGCCTCGACCATGGCAATCAATGCTGGCCCGACCGCGCCGGCGGCACCCTGGTAGGCGCGGCTCGAATCAGCAAACCGGTCACACAACACCACCGCGCCGCGCGCCACCGCCGGCGCAATCAGGCTGACGACATGGTCGCGGCGCGCGGCCGAAAACAGCAGGAATTGCGCAACCGGATCCATGCGTGTGCCGGGATCAAGCAGCAGAGCGCGGATTCGCTCGCCGAGTGCCGAGCCGCCGGGCTCACGTGTTTCCACGACCTCGCGGCCCTCTGCCCGCAGGAAAGCCGCAAGCAGCCGGAGTTGCGTCGACTTGCCACTCCCTTCACCGCCCTCAAAGGTAATGAAAAGGCCCCGACTCATCGGTTGCGCTCCACCGCCGCAGGCTTGCCACGAAAGGCCGCAACAAGCGCCTCCCAGAGATTGTCCGTGGCACGCTTGAACAATGACCCCTGCTCAACGCCTTCCAGCGCAATAACTGGCACCTCGACCGCAATCACGGTCCCGCGTGTCACGACCAGTCGGCCGACTTCGGCGCCTGGCGCAACGGGTGCCGGCAGCGGCGAGCGGTGCAGGATGCGCACCTCGACCTTGTCCTCCTTCGCGATGGGCAACAATGTCTCGATACTGTCGGCAAGACCCACGGGGATCGACGCGCGCACGCCGCCGCTGATGGGGATCTCGCCCAGCGGCGTCCGCGCATCCAGCAGCTTGCGGCGGGTGAAGTTCCGGAAGCCCCATTCCAGCAGTCTGCGCGCTTCCAACGCGCGGATCTGCGCTGTCTCCGCGCCCAGCAGCACGAGAATGAGCCGGCGCTCGTCCTGCTGCGCCGACACTGCAAGCCCATGACCGGCATCCGCGACGTTGCCCGTCATCAGCCCGTCAACGCCCGCTACGGACGCCAGAAGCGGGTTTCGGTTCAGTTGGCGGATCTGGTTCCAGGTAAATTCGCGCTGGCTGAAGTAGCCATATCGTTCCGGGTGCGTTTCGTTCAGATGGATCGCCAGCCGCGTCCATTCGCGCGCCGTAATCTTCTGGGCGGGATCGGCGTAGCCGGTCGCATTCCTGACAGTGGAACGCATGAGGCCGAGAGCAGCAAGCTTCGCCTGCATCTCCACCACGAAGGCCGCTTCGCCGCCTTTAAGACCCTCGGCAAGCGCAAGTGCTGCATCGTTGCCCGCCATCACGATCAGGCCTTGCAGCAGGTCATGCACGGCGACCTTGCTGTTGACGGGCGCAAACATCGCCGCACCACCGGAGGGTGCACCACCACGACGCCACGAGTCGACCGAGACGACAAACTCCTGATCGAGCGCCACGCGGCCTGCCTTGAGTGCATCGAAGACCACACCAGCCGTGAGCAGCTTCACCAGGCTACCCGGAGGATGAGGCTGGTCTGCCGCCTTCTCGAACAACGGCGTTTTCTCGGTTAGGTCATAGAGAAAGGCGATGGGTGCCGTGATTTGTATCGACTGGGCGCGAACGTCCAAGGGCGCTGCCACCGCCGCCAGCGCGAGCATTGACAAGGCCGCCAGCCTGTTCATCGATTTCTTTTGGTCCCACGCAGCAAGCATTCCCCCGTCATGATCACGGACGCGGATAGCCCGTCAATCACCGTGACGCACGCAGCTTCCCGACGACCGCAGGCAATTCCGCCATCCCGCCCGCCACAGCCAGCACACCCTCGGCGAGAAGCCTGTCCGCCATGATGTCTGGCGCATGCGCGACGCCGGTGAAGCCGATGACACGCATGCCCGCGCGGACCGCAGCGCGCACGCCGGGGATCGAATCCTCGACGACGATACAGTCACAAGGATCGTGCCCCATCTGGGCGGCGGCGTGGAGAAAGACATCCGGAGCAGGCTTGGGCCGGCGCACCTGCGAGGCCGAGTAGACCGCCTCGCCGAAGAGATCATGCAGGCCCGCCAGCGCAATGTTCTTGCGCAGATGGTCGATGCGGGTGGTCGATGCCACACAGCGCACGCCGCCAATCTCATGTACCGCCTCGCGCACTCCGGGGATGGCGAGTGGCTCGACAGCGAAACGCGCATCGATCTGCGCATCGACGCATTCGTTGAAGCCGTCGGGAAAGTCGCGGCCCAACGCCTCGCGCACCCTCCCCCAGCCGACAACCCCAGGCATGCCGACAAAGCTGCTCACGTAGTCGTCCATCGTCCAGCTGGTCAGCCCCAGATCATGGATAGCCATAAGGCAGACATTTGCGACGATCCGTTCGCTGTCGATCAGCGTGCCATCGCAATCATAAATCACAAGTCCGGTCATTCTGGGCCTCAATCGCCGTTCGCGGCGGTTGATAGCGCAATCGCGGTGCTTGATGACAGAATTTCCTGAGCTACCTTCACGGCGATGGTGAAGCTTTCGAACATTCTCCCGCCTCTTGCTGTTCTTCTCGCGTGGCTGGTCACAGCAATGCCGGCCATGGCGCAGCCCTATGGTTGCGGGCCGCGCAGCCACGAGGGCGAACGCTACATCGTCTGTGCCTTTGACCTGCGCCAGCACAGCCTCGACATCTTCTGGAAAGGGCCGGATGGCGCAGCTTTCGGCTCGCTTCAGGCGTTGAACCGCCACCTGCTGGCGGGTGGCCGCAAGCCGCTTTTCGCCATGAATGCCGGCATGTATCACGCTGAGCTCGACCCCGTGGGCCTCTACGTCGAAAACGGCCGCCAGCTGGTCCGCGCCTCGACCAAAGCGGGACCCGGCAATTTTCACCTGAAACCGAATGGCATATTCTTTGTTGCGGGAGACCGCGCAGGCGTGCTGGAGACCGGGCAGTTCCTGCGCCAGCCGCGCAAAGCCACGCTCGCCACCCAGTCCGGTCCGATGCTGGTGATCAACAACCGGCTGCATCCGCGCTTTCCGGCCGAGGGCGTGTCGCGCAAGGTGAGGAACGGCGTCGGCGTGCGCGGGGATCAGGCGATTTTCTTCGCGATCTCGGAGCAGCCGGTCACATTCACGGCCTTTGCGAAGCTCTTCCGTGATGGGCTCGGCACACCGAATGCCCTTTTTCTCGATGGCTCGGTCAGCAGCCTCATAGCACCCGGGATTGACCGGACGGGCTTTCGCTCGCTGGGACCTCTTATCGCAGCCTTCGAGAAGCGTCCCGTCGCACCCCGTTGATGTCTTGTGGCAAAGCAGCCTATTCTTTGCCCGGCAAAGGAGTCTGACGGCCATGGCAACCAAGAAAACAACGGGAATTGATGCCGGGCCAACACGCGCCAATGGCGGGCTTCCGCCCGCACAAGAGCTACCCGTGCTCGCTGCTGATATCGCCCTGCCGGTTCCCGCCCCGCTGAAGCCCGCAAAGCCGCGCAAGGCTGCGGCACCCACGGAGCCCGAGCTTCACGTCAAGGATCTGCTCGCGCCGTTCCGCGTCACCAGAGGAAAAGAGTTTCGCCTCAAGGATCA
>JBOFUS010000322.1:0-6156 GCA_051652685.1 Beijerinckiaceae bacterium | reverse complement strand
GACGCAAATCACGATCATGCCAGGATCAGGATAGCGCAAAGACTGCGAGCATTGAATGTCTCGGCGAAATCCTGACGATTTATTGACAGGCGGCGTTGCCAAAACCATAATCTTCCCGTGCCGTCCGGATTGGGCGGCCATTTTCATTTGGATGCTTCGTCCATTCTGGAGAAAGGAACCACACCCGTGAACTCCGCGATCATGCCAACCTATGCGCGCGCCGACCTTGCGATCGAGCGTGGCGAGGGCGTCTGGCTCTATGCGGACAACGGGCGACGCTATCTTGATCTCGGTGCCGGCATCGCGGTGTCTTCGGTTGGTCATTCGCACCCGCATCTGATCGCGGCGCTGACGGAGCAGGCGGGCAAGGTGTGGCACACGTCCAATCTCTACCGGATTCCTGAAGCCGAGAAGCTTGCGCGGCGGCTGGTGGACCATACCTTTGCAGACGTCGTGTTCTTCACCAACTCTGGCGCAGAAGCGCTGGAAGGCACGATCAAGACCTGCCGGAAATACCAGTCCGCCAACGGCCATCCCGAGCGCTACCGCATCATCACCTTCGAAGGTGCCTTCCATGGCCGCACACTGGCGACCATCGCGGCCGGCGGACAGAAGAAGTATCTCGACGGCTTTGGCCCGCCGGTCGACGGCTTTGATCAGGTGCCTTTCGGTGATCACAAGGCGCTGGAAGCTGCGATTGGCCCCGAGACGGCCGGTATCCTGATCGAGCCCGTGCAGGGCGAAGGTGGCATCCGCACGGTGCCGACGCAGTGCCTGCGCGGCCTGCGCGAGCTTTGTGACAAGCACGGCCTGCTGCTGCTTTTCGACGAGGTGCAATGTGGCATGGGCCGGACGGGCAAGCTCTTCGCCCATGAATGGGCCGGCATTGCGCCGGATATCATGGCGGTGGCCAAGGGCATCGGCGGCGGTTTTCCGCTGGGCGCGTTTCTGGCCACCTCCGAAGCCGCCAAGGGCATGACAGCGGGCACCCACGGTTCCACCTATGGCGGCAACCCGCTGGGCGCGGCTGTCGGCAACGCCGTGCTCGACATTATCGCTGAGCCCGATTTTCTTGCCCATGTCGAAAAGGTCGCGAATCTTTTCAGCCAGCGTTTCGCGGAACTGAAAGACCGCCACTCCGACATCATCGCCGATGTGCGCGGCAAGGGCCTGCTGATGGGCCTGAAGACGGTCGTTCCGAACACGGAGCTCCAGGCGGAACTGCGCGACGGCCAGGAACTGCTGAGCGTGACCGCCGGCGACAACGTCGTGCGCTTCGTTCCTCCGCTGACGATCACGGAGGCCGAGGTGCTTGAGGCCGTCGCCCGCATTGACCGCGCTTGCGTGGCGGTAAGGGAGCGTCGCCGGGCCGCTGCAAAAACGGCAGCGGAATGAGTGCGATGCCGACATCTCCCGCAGCCATCGCCGGCAAATCACGGCATTTTCTCGATCTGTCGGACATCCCTGCCAACGAACTCCGTCGTATTCTCGACAGCAGCCGCGCCATGAAGGCGCGGCGGCGCACGCAAGCCGCCGACGGCGACCAGATGCTGAAGGGCAAGAAGGTCGCCATGGTCTTCGAGCAGCCCTCGCTGCGCACGCGGATTTCCTTCGAGGTCGGCATTCGCGAGCTTGGCGGCGATCCGCTGATGATCACGGGCAAGGAGATCGAGCTCGGCGAGCGCGAAGCCATTTCGGACCAGGCGCGCGTGCTGTCGCGCTATGTCGATGCGATCATGATCCGCAGCCTGAAGCACGATCTCGTCGTTGAACTGGCGACCCATGCGACGGTGCCGGTGATCAACGGCCTGACGAAACGCTCGCATCCATGCCAGGTTATGGCTGACCTTCTGACCTTCGAGGAGCACCGCGGCGAGATCCGTGGCCGCACCATCGCCTGGGCCGGCGACAGCAACAATGTGCTCGCCTCCTGGATGCATGCGGCGCAGCGTTTTGAGTTTCGCCTCAACGTGGCGACTCCGGCCGAACTTGCCCCGCGCGCGGAGCTGATGGACTGGGTCAAGCGCCACAAGGCCGACGTGCGCCTGACCAACGATCCGTTCGAGGCGGTCAGCGACGCTTCCTGTGTCATTTCCGACGCCTGGGTCTCGATGGGCGACAAGGACGAGGGCCGCCGGCACAACCTGCTGAAGCCCTATCAGGTCAACCAGCGGCTGCTGGCTGCCGCGCGGCCAGATGCGATCTTCATGCATTGCCTACCGGCGCATCGTGGCGAAGAGGTCACCGACGAGGTGCTCGACGGGCCACAATCCGTGGTTCTGGATGAAGCCGAGAACCGGCTTCATGCCCAGAAGGGGATCCTCGCCTGGGTGTTCGGGGCAGCGGGCTGATGGCGGAAGCTCCGGCATTGGCGTTGGGCGGCGGGCCCGGCGCGGACGACCATCTGACGCCCTTCCAGGTCGATCCGCTTGACGCGCGCGGTCGCCTTGCGCGGCTGGGGCCGCAGCTCGACCGGCTGCTCAAGCGCCACGCCTATCCCACCGCCGTCTCCCGCGCGGTGGCCGAGGCCGTGGTGCTGACGGCGCTGCTGGGCAGCGCGCTGAAACTGGAAGGCCGCTTCCAGCTCCAGACCAAGACGGATGGTGCGATACCCATGCTGGTCGTGGATTTTGATGCACCCAACAAACTGCGCGCCTATGCGCAGTTCGATGCGGATGGCGTGCCGGACACGGCGTCTACCGCCAGCCTGATCGGCCATGGACATCTGGCCCTGACCATCGATCAGGGTGGCCACATGAACCGCTATCAGGGCGTCACAGCGCTGGACGGTCAGGGTCTGGAAGCGGCGGCGCACCAGTATTTCCGCCAGTCGGAGCAGATTCCGACCCGCATCCGCATCGCGGTCGGCGAGGTGGAAACCCCCGAGGGAGCCAGCTGGCGCGCCGGCGGCCTGTTCATCCAGTTCCTGCCAGAAGCACCCGAGCGCATGCGCCAGGGCGATCTCGATCCCGGCGATGCGCCGGAAGACGCCAGGCACGACGAATTCACCGAGGACGATGCCTGGCTGGAGGCAAAAGCGCTGGTTGAAACAGTCGAGGACCACGAGTTGCTCGATCCCACCCTTTCGGCGGAGCGGCTGCTCTACCGGCTGTTTCACGAGCGCGGCGTGCGGCTGTTTGCCGGGCAGGATCTGGTTGAATCCTGCCGCTGCTCGCAGGAGCGTATCCTGACGATGCTGCGCCGCTTCACGCCCGGCCAGCGTGCCGAAATGAAAGGCGACGATGGCCAGATCGGCGTCACCTGCGAGTTCTGCTCGACGCGCTATCATATCGCACCGGCTGACGCCGAGCCGGTGGACGTGTCTCCCTGAAGTCCCCCCTGTGATCCTCCCTCTTCAGGGAAGGGCTATCGCGTATGACTTTGGTTTGTCATTCCGGGGCGCGGAGCGCAGCGGAGACGAGCCCGGAATCCAGTGCAAAGTGCTCGCCGAAGGCGTCTTTGTTTTTTGACTTCGCCTGCGGCGAACAATCTTACGCTGGATTCCGGGCTCCATTCCGCTTCGCTGCATAGCCCCGGAATGACGAACTAAACAAAGGCGATTGCCCTGCTTTTCAGGGGGAGGTGGCCGCGAAATGGACGGAGCGGGGAGGCACAATCTTGAAACGTTGCTGCCCCACCCGTCTGCCTTCGACTTCGTCTGCGGCATCCACCCTCCCCTGAAAGGGAGGGATCATCCGTGCGCGTATGGAAATGGGAAAGTCAGCGTTCATCTTGATTCTGCGTTAACCTTGGGCTTGCGGCCTGCTCTTGGTATTCTCCGCCGTAACACACAGACTTTCGCGGAGAAACCGATGTATCGCGCTTGGCTAAGGCCCTTTGCCGCCCTGATGCTTTCGCTTGGCATGATCTTCGCCGCGCCGCAGGCTCAAGCCGGTGTCGATATCCGCGTCAATCTCTCGGCGCAGACGCTGACGGCAACCACGCCGGATGGCGAGACGAAGCGTTGGGCGATCTCGTCGGGCCGTGACGGCTACCGCACGATCCGTGGCAACTATCGCCCCTACATGATGAAGCCCTACCACTGGTCGAAGAAGTATGGCGGGGCGATGCCCCATGCGATCTTCTTCAAGGGCGGCTATGCCATCCACGCCACCAGCGCCACCGGCCGCCTCGGTCGCCCCGCCTCGCACGGCTGCATTCGCCTTGCACCGGCTGCCGCGCGCCAGCTCTATGCCATGGTGAAGGAACACGGGCCACGGAGCACGCGCATTGCAATCAGCGGCGATGCGCCCGGCGTGACACAGTTTGCTGCGGCTGCCCCAAAGAAGAAAAAAGCCGAGCCGGTTGTCGCCCGCGCCAAGGCGAAGTCTGAGAATGTCGCGGTTGCCCGCGCGAAGCCCAGATCGCAAGAACTTCCGGCCATGGCGCGCGCCCGCGAGCGTAGTCCGGGCTGGTACGTGGTGGCTCCGGCCTATGCGCCGATCGAACCGATGTACGCGCCGGGCTATCAGCGGGTGTGGCAGCGCCTGCGCTAGGCTCAACGCCCCCGCAACGCTTGAAGGATCTTTCCGCCCGGTCGCCCCGTGCGCCGCAGGCCGACGCGGGCCTCCTCGGCCTCGATGGCTGCGCGGGTCTTTGCACCCACCGCACCGTCAGGTTCGCCGACATCATGGCCGCGTGTGATCAGCAGGCGCTGAAGTTCGCGGCGCTCGGCACGCGACAGCGGCGGATCGTCGGTCGGCCAGGCCTGCTGCACGCCGGGCCGGCCGCGCAGCCGGTCCGACAGCAGGGAAATCGCCAGCGCGTAGCTGTCTGCGCCGTTGTAGCTGTATGCGGCGTCGTAATTCCTGAAGACCAGAAACCCCGGGCCGCCCCGCGCCGGATAGACAAGCCCGGCATTGCCCGCACCCGAGAGCGCCGAACCGTCGACGCGGGTGATACCCCGCGCGGCCCAGCTCGAGACCGATGCGCGCGACGTGCGGCCGACCGGGCCTGCGTAGCCCGAGGGAATGCGCACCTCGTAGCCCCAGCTCGCGCCGGTCTGCCAGCCGGCCTTGTCCATGAAATTCGCGGTGGAATGCAGCGCATCCGGGATGGAGGCGACAAGATCACGC
Source organism: Beijerinckiaceae bacterium (assembly GCA_051652685.1). Lineage (GTDB taxonomy): Bacteria > Pseudomonadota > Alphaproteobacteria > Rhizobiales > Beijerinckiaceae > JADCCX01. Next base: position 1,081 of record JBOFUS010000322.1, on the reverse strand, counting down.
CGGCCATCGCCATCGCCATCGGCCGCTAGCCGCAGATAGGTTGTGGGAATGAACTGCGTGTGGCCGAAGGCTCCGGCCCATGAGCCCATCAGCTGATCCTGGCGCAGGTCGCCGCGCGCGATGATCTTGAGCGTTGCGATAAGCTCGCCCCGGAAAAAGGCATTGCGGCGCGGGCCGAGGCAGGCCGCGGTGGCCAGCGCCTGCGGCAGCGGCCAGCGACCCTTCACCTGACCGTAGTTGGATTCCACGCCCCAGACCGCGACGATGGTGTGGCGGTCGACGCCGTAGCGGCTTTCCGCTGCCGCCAGCGTTGCGGCATGGCGCGACAGCAGCGCCCGGCCTTCCTGCACGCGCTCATCGTCCACCAATGCACCCAGATAATCCCAGATCGGCGTCTTGAACTCCGGCTGGTTGTTCATGGCCTCGATCACCTTCATGTCAGGTGAGAGACCTGCCAATGCAGCGGCGGCAACCTGCGAGGGCACGCCCTGCGACACAGCCTGGGAGCGGATGCCATCGACGCAGCTGGCGAAATCGGCGAACGCTGGCGTAGCCATCAGCAAGGCCGTGGCGGTCAGCATTCCAAGCTTTGGCAAATTCATCTCTGGAGGCTCCGAATCGTCAGGTTCTGTTTACCATGACGAATCCCTCCATTCGATTAACCGATGGCGCTTCTGCGGCCGCGACCTTTCAGCGCCACATGCCGAGCTTCTGCTTGCGGGCGGTGGCCTCTGCCACAACCAGCCGGCCGTCAGCCCCGGCGACGGCGCTGGCCCACCCCTGACGCACCAGCTGTTCGGCGAGGTCCGCTCCGCCGACGGCACAGCGGCCAAGATCGACGCCATCATCGGCACGTCCGGTATGGTGACAGCCGACGGCGCGGCCCTTCACCAGCAGCTCCATGTAGCTCACGGCCCGGTCGCGGCAACTGACGCTGAGGCCGTCCAGCCGCTTGCACATGCGCTCGGTGGCGGGCGGCGATATGGAGGCGAGGCGGACCAGCATGTCGCCTGCCTTCAGCGTGACCCCATCCACCACCGCGATGGGCAAAGCAGTTGCCACCGGCGCTTCCGCCTGATCA
>JBOFUS010000321.1:0-2724 GCA_051652685.1 Beijerinckiaceae bacterium | reverse complement strand
CGGTGGAAAGCGCACAGCTTCCGACAGAGCCCGAACTTTGCGCCGAGATGGGCGTGAGCCGCACTGTCCTGCGTGAGGCGATGAAGACGCTGGCCGCCAAGGGCCTCGTCTCCACGGGTCCACGCATCGGCACGCGGGTGCGTCGCCAGTCCGACTGGAACCTGCTTGATCCGGATGTGATCCGCTGGCGGCTGGAGAGCGGCGTCGACGCCGTCTTCGTGCGCGACATCATCGAATTGCGCCTAACGCTGGAGCCGGAAGCCGCAGGGCTCGCGGCGCTGCGGGCAGATGAAGCCGACATCGCGGCGCTGAGCAGCAGCGCTGCCGCCATGCATCTGGCGGCGGAGAAGCGACAGGGCAGTTACCTTGAGGCCGATCTCGCGTTTCACGAAGCCATCCTTGCCGCGACCCACAACCAGTTCTTCGCGGCACTGACGCCTGCGGTGGATGCGCTGCTCCGCGTCTCCTTCCGGTTTTCCGTCAAGAGCCGCGCCAGCGCGCGCCTGTCGCTGCCGCTGCATGAGGCGGTCGTCACCGCCATCGTGGCCCGCGACGCAGATGCCGCACGCGAAGCCATGCGCTCGCTGATCGGCTCCGCCAAGGCCGACATCGAGACGGACATGGCGGCCGATGACTTCCTGTTCGCGGGGAGCGTGCATTGATGGCCAGGCTTGAGCATCTCTTCTTCCGTACGCTCGAGACGCTGCTCGTGGTGCTGCTGGCCGCCATGGTGCTCATGGTGTTCGGCAACGTGATGCTGCGCTGGTTCGCCAACAGCGGTATTCTCATTTCCGAGGAGATGAGCCGCTTCTTCTTCGTTTGGCTAACGTTTATCGGCGCGGTGGTCGTCATGCGCGAGAATGCGCATCTGGGCGTCGATGCACTGGTGGGGGTGCTTGGCCAGCGTGGCCGGCTCATCTGCATGGTCCTGTCGGATTTTCTGGTGCTCACCTGTTGCGCGGTGTTCTTCTGGGGCACGCTGATGCAGGCCCCGCTCAATGCGACCAACATCGCGCCCGTGTCGGGCATGAACATGCTCGCCGTCTTCGGCGTCGGCTTCTTCACCTCGGCGGGCATTGGCGTGATGGTGGCGCTCCGCCTTGTCCGCGCGCTGACGGGTCAGCTCCGCCCCGGCGAGCTCGATGCGTTCGCTGGCGGCGGTGGCGCAATCGATGGCGAGCATGGCCTCAAGGGGAGGCTCGATTGACCGTCCTCGTCTTTGTCGGAACCCTTTGCGCCGCCATGGCGCTGGGCATGCCCTGCGCCTTCGCCCTCATGGTCTGCGGCATGGCGCTGATGGCCTGGATGGTGGCCATGGGCATCTATCCGGCCTTCGACGCGCAGGTGATCGCGCAGAAGATGCTGGACGGGGCGGACAGCTTCATCCTGCTCGCCATCCCCTTCTTCATCCTCGCGGGCGAACTGATGAACGCTGGAGGCCTGTCCAAGCGCATCGTCAATTTCGCGCTGTCGCTCATCGGCCACCGCCACGGCGGTCTGGGCTATGTGGCGATCATCGCGGCCATCATCATGGCTTCGCTTTCGGGCTCGGCGGCAGCGGACACGGCGGCGCTTGCCGCGATCCTCATCCCCATGATGCGCGATGCCGGATATAACGTGCCGCGCTCGGCCGGGCTGATTGCGGCGGGCGGCATTATCGCACCGGTCATCCCGCCGTCCATCGGCTTCGTGGTGTTCGGTGTGGCGGCCAATGTGTCGATCCCGCAGCTCTTCATCGCCGGCGTCTTCCCCGGTGTGCTGATGGGCGTCAGCCTCGTCTTCGCCTGGTGGTGGGTGGCGCGCCACGAGACGCTGCGCGCGTTTCCGCGCCGCAGCTGGTACGAGCGCTGGGAAGCCACGCGCGACGGTGCCTTCGCGCTTCTCATGCCGGTGTTCATCCTTGGCTCCATCCGCTTCGGCTATGCGACGCCGACTGAGGCAGCGGTGGTGGCGGTGGTCTACTCGCTCTTCGTCGGCATGTTTATCTACAGGGAACTGAAGCCCAGCCAGCTCTTCGGCATCTTCCTGTCGGCCGCGAAACTCACGGCCATGGTGATGTTCCTGGTGGCTGCCGCACTGATTTCCTCGTGGCTGATCACGGCTGCGAATATCCCTGGAGAGATCGGCAGCTTCCTGCAGCAGTTCACCACCAACAAGACCGTGCTGATGATCATCATGATGGCGCTGGTGCTGGTGGTCGGCACTGCGCTTGACTTCACGCCGACGGTGCTCATCCTGACCCCGGTGCTGATGCCCATCGTCAAGCAGGTGGGCATCGATCCGGTGTATTTCGGCGTGCTTTTCATCATGAACAACGCCATCGGCCTGATCACCCCGCCGGTCGGCATCGTGCTCAATGTGGTGTCAGGCGTCGCCAAGGTGTCGATGACCGATGTGATCAAGGGCGTGAACCCGTTCCTGATCGCGCAAAGCATCGTGCTGGCGCTGCTGGTGCTGTGGCCGCCGCTGGTGATGGCACCGTACCGCCTGTTTCAGGGGCGCATAGATTTGTCCCAGTTCTTCTGGATGCTGCTGGGATATTAACGGGCGGGACAGCCCATAACGGAGGAAAAAACCATGACACTCAGGAACACTCTTCTCGCCGCTGCCGGCGTGCTGGCGCTCACCGCCGGTGCCGCGCAGGCCCAGTTCTCGGAGCGCACCATCCGCGTCTCCAACGGCATCAACGCCGACCATCCGGTCGGCAACGGCATCACGAAGATG
>JBOFUS010000320.1:0-9038 GCA_051652685.1 Beijerinckiaceae bacterium | reverse complement strand
AGGCTGGCGCTTGGCCTTTCGCCCGAACCTGAGGCGATGCGGACGCGGAATGCACCGGAGGGTGCCGTGGCGGAAGTTTCGCCGGCAGGCCTCGCCACGGTCTCCGCTGTGGCGCAGGCCCTTGCTTCGCGCGGTGGCGCCGCGCTCTTCATCGACTACGGTCATTCCGGCGAGGGCTTCGGCGACACCTTCCAGGCTGTCAAGCGGCACGCCTATGTTGACCCATTTGCAGAGCCCGGCGAGGCGGACCTGACGGCGCATGTCAATTTCGCGGCCATGGCCGCCGCCGCCACGAAGGCGGGCGCGATGGCCCATGGCCCGCTGGCGCAGGGTACCTTCCTCACGAGCCTTGGCGCAGTGGAGCGCGCAGAGCAGCTTTCTGCAAAAGCCCGTGACGACGCACGCCGCCGTGACATCGTCTCCGGCTGCGCCCGGCTGATCGACGCCGGCGAAACGGGGCTTGGCGCGCTTTTCAAGGTTCTCGCGCTGACCGGGCCGGGACAGAACCCGCCGCCGGTGTTTGGTGACGCGCCTTGAACGGGAGACATGTCGTCATCATAGGCGCGGGCATCGTCGGCGTCTGCACCGCACTCGAATTGCTGCGCGACGGCTGGCGCGTGACGTTGCTCGATCCCGCGCCACCCGGCGGCCCCCAGGGCGCGAGCTTCGGCAATGGTGCCTGGATCAGCCCGGCCTCCATTGTTCCGATGTCGATGCCCGGTCTTTGGCGAAAAATCCCGGGCTTCCTCACCGATCCGCTGGGACCGCTGTCGATCCGCTGGTCATCGCTCGCGGTACATTCGCCCTGGCTCATCCGCTTCGTCATGGCCGGCGCGACGGTCGCGAAGGTCGAGGCAACGGCAAAGGCACTGAATGCCCTTCTTGCAGACGCGCCCGCACGCCATGCGGCGCTGGCGAGCGAGGCCGGCGTTGGCGATCTGATCCAGCGGACCGGTCTCCTTTACGTCTGGCCAGACCGCGCGGGTTTTCTGGCGGAGGCACTGGCGTGGCGGCTCAGGCGCGACAATGACGTTGTCTGGGAGGAACGCGACCGGGCGGCGCTCGCGTGCCAAGCGCCGATGCTGGCAGCGCGCTACACCTTCGGCGTTTTCTTGCCCGCAGGTGCGCACTGCACCGATCCCGGTCGCTATGTCGCGGCGCTCGCAGCGGAAGCCGTACGGCAGGGCGCGAGCGTGGTGAGTGCGGCTGCGACAGGCTTTCATATCAAGGACGACCGGCTCGCCAGCGTCACGGTTGCCAGCGGCGAAATCCCCTGTGACAGGGCCGTGATAGCGGCCGGCATCGCATCTGCCGCGCTCGCAGGACAGGTCGGAGACCGCATCCCGCTCGCCAGCGAACGGGGCTATCATGTCGAGATCGCCGAACCGGAGGCGACCCCGGCGATCCCGGTCATGCCCGCCGACGGCAAAATGGCGAACACGCTGGTCGCGGGCCGATTGCGCGCGGCAGGACAGGTTGAGCTGGCAACGCCGGATGCCCCGCCAGACTGGCGGCGGGCGGAAGTGCTGCTGAAACATCTCAAGTCGGCCTGGCCCGCGCTGCCCCCAGACATCGTTTCGGAGCGCGTGACGCGCTGGATGGGCCACCGGCCGTCGACACCGGACGGTCTGCCGGTGATTGGCCCGTCGCGGAGGTCGGTCGATGTTATCCACGCCTTCGGCCATGGCCATGTTGGCCTGGCGGCCGGGCCGATCAGCGGCAGATTGGCAGCCGACGCAGTCGCTGGTCGCGAAACACCGGCAGCACTTCTTCCCGCCCGTTTCAGGAGATGACGCCCACCTCACGCGCGGTTGACGCGCGGAGGCCAGTGTCGGTGGCGCTGGTGGGGCCGGCCATCGACCTTGGGAGAAAATCATGCCGGAACTCTACTCTGGAACATTGCGCTGGCGCATCTCGTGCAGCGCTGCCGTCTTCATTCTTGGCTTCGCCTGTGCCACGCCCTCTGTCATGGCGGGCGATCCTGACGGCTACAATGGTGCCCATATCGGCAAGGCCTGCAACGCCTTTGACCGCCGCATCCGCCAGGTCACGGCCCAGCATGAGGAGTTCGCCCTGATCCCGTCGGATGTGGCGGCCAGTATCCGCCGCATCGCAGACTGGGTGAAACTTCAGCGGGCTCGTGACGAGCCGAATGAACACCTGCGCCGTTGCACAGCGCTGCTCGCGCTCTTCAACCACCAGGACTATTGAGCCGAACACCCCGCCGCAATGAACAAGGCCCGCCGGTGGCGGGCCTTGTCGTTTGTCCTGCGACGCTTTCAGCGGGTCAGGAGCCTTGTTACAGTCACCCGGTTGCCGGCAAAATTCACCTGAGCGTTGATGCCGAGTACCTCCATCATCAGGCGGAAGTTGCGCGTGATACGGGCGCTGTCGGCCGAGGTGCGGTAGAAGAAACTCGCCATCGAGTCCGTCATGCTGACGGTGCGGTGCTGCTGGTAGCAACCCCAGCTGACGAACTGGCTTTCGACCCTGTTCATGTCTGCGGGCGTGAAGTCCCGCAGCTGGATCTCGAAGTCGGTCGGCAGGTTGATACAGCCGTCCTGCGACGCACCGCCCTGGGCAACGGGCGCGACGCCAGCCGGCGTGTCCTTGACAACCGCAACGTCGCCAACAACGCCCGAAGGACGGGCGAAGGCCTCGATCTTGGACGAAAGCCCGGCCCCCAGATCGGTCGCCAGCATCTTCGCATGGCCACCGACGGTCTCGAGCAGACACTCACGCTCACAAGGGAAAGGCAGTGGCGGGAACTGGAAGTCGTCCTTCTCGAAGGAGCCGACGAGCTGCCCTGTGCGCACGTTGAGGATACGCGCCGTAAGCCGTACGGTCGGGTAACGGATGTTTGCGGCCGGCGAGCGGCGAACGGAAGCGTAGATCTGGTAGATCACCATCGCATCGATCGGCGTTGATGCCGAGACAGCGCGGGCCACCTCGATCAGCTCAGCGTCGCGGCGACGCACGCGGCCCGTCGGCGTCATGCCCAGCGCCATCGCGGTCTCATCATAGACCTGAAAGCCACGGGTATTCATGTACTCCGACAGCTGCGTCTGCACGCGGTTGAAGATGCGGTTGTTGCGTGGCACGGTATCAGGGTCCGCGTCTTCCGAGACGACAACGAGATTGATACGGTCGTTGCGCGGCTGGGCCACGGCAGGGGCGGCAAGGCTTAGCCCGAGGGCAATAGCGGCGGCGGCGAGGGAAAGTGTGCGTCTCAACATGTCTTTGCTCCTTCATTGAAAAAAATCCGCCTTCAAAGGCGATTCAGAGATTGGCGATGGCGATGATCTCGACACGCCTGTTGACGGGCGAAGCCGGGTTGCTGGCATTGCGCGGAAGGTCCGGACCAAAGCCGCTGGCCTGGAGGCGGGCAGCAGCGACATCACCGCTCGCGATCAGCCAGTCACGGACGGACTGGGCGCGCGCGTCCGACAGCTCGACATTGAACTGATAGTCGCCATCGGCACTGGAGTGGCCAGCGATGATGAAACTCTCGCCGATCAGCAGCGGATCGTTGAGAGCGCGGGCGAGCCTGAGAAGCGCCAACCGCGAGTCCGGACGAAGCGTTGCCGAATTCAGATCGAAGAACACGGTGATCTCAAGTCTCCGGTTCATATCAACGGTAACGCTTGCACCCCGGCGGGTCCGGAGTTGACGGGGTGCGGCCCTGCGGGCGGGTGCCCCTGCAGCGCGCCGGTCATGCGGGGCAAGCTGGCGCAGGATATCGGTCATGCCGCCATCTGTCGCTTGCGCCAGGGCGGAAGAGGCTCCGCCAAGCGCGCCAAGAAGCGGTGTGCCGAGCAGTGGAGCGGCAAGCACCAGCCTTCTGGAGAGGCGGGAAACTCCGGCCGGACCGGGCGCGGCTGAAACGGTTTTGTGTGGATCGATATCGCGCAAGGCACTCTCCCAAATGCGCCGGCACAGGTTCATGCGACCGGTTCGCGCCGTATCCTTGTGGTGGTCTGACGAAATTCCGACACGCGAATGACGCTATTCAAAAGAAAAGCCGCCGTGGCGAAAATCCCGCTGCCCCACCCAAGAGCACGGTACGATCCCGCATCGGATCGCGCTTGGCAAGGTTGCCCCCCGGTGAACAGCCAAACGCGGTTTTGAGGGAATGGATCACGCAACAGGTTAGAAGGACTTCCGTCCATGCGCTCAGTCAAACGCAGCGAAACGCCCGTGGCACGCTTCCTTGCCGCCAGCTGCAGAAGCGGCATTGTCGCCGCTCTTGGCTTGCTTGTGTTCGCCACGGCAATGCCAACCGCCTCGGCACAGCAACCTGATCCCGCTTCCGCCCCGCCCGCGGTCTTTGCACCGTCTGCCAGCACCCCAGCGAAGATGCGCGCCATTCTTTCTCTTGGCTCACGCAAGGTCAGCTTTGCCGGCGATCTGGAACCCCTCGCCCGCCGCGCTGTTGCCTTCGACGTAGCGACCGCCGATGTCACCGAGAGCGCCCGCATCGGGATCAAGGAGCTTAAGGACGCGCTGGCTGAGGCCCGCACAAAACTCGGTCTCGCTCCGGCCAGCCCTGTCGTGATCATTGCCTACGGACAGGACGCGGAGCGGGCTTACCGCCGGGCGAGGGCCGTGCGCGGCGAACTGATCGAACGTCATCAGGCCGATTCAGCCGCCATCATCGCGGCCGGACGTCAGGCACAGGGGCATACGGATGGCACCACGGTAGTCGATGTCTACGCCATCGATCCGGCAAGTTGCGCAGGCTGCGGCGAAACTCCGCTGTCCACCATCGCCCGCGACAGCGGCACCTTGAAGCTTGTGACGGCACTGCTCGAAGCAGCACCCGAAGCACGCCAGACAGCGGTGGCGGCACCGGCAACGCGGGTTGATGCGCCGAAGCGCGCGACACTGGTCGCCGCAGCAAGAATCGCCGTGCCAACACAGACTGCGCAAACGCGGGAAGCGACGGTTGCAGCACCTGCGCAACCCGCAGCGCGCCCGGCGCTTGTCCACCAGCGTGTGTCCGCCGCCGGCTGTCCACGCCCGCGGATCATCATCGACGACTATTATGCCGGCGGACCCATCATTCCCTGCCGCCGCATCGCACGCTGAGAATTCGTTAAAAATGTGTTGCCAATCCAGTCTTGTTAGGTAACCGTCCTTGGGTTTTCGGGATGGGTATTACCAAGCGACGACATAAACCAAATGGTTGATGTACCAGACCAATCTGGACCGGTTCGTCAATTCGTGGATATCGGCAACAGCACGGCAGGGAGTCATTCACATGCGCGCACTCGGATTGGATCTTGCAAGGACAGGAAAGTTCACGGCGATTGCCGTGGCCGGTACGATGGCGCTGACCGCCTGCACCGATTCACAGGGACGTGTGGCAGCCGGCGGTGCGCTGGGCGCGGTGGCTGGTGGTGTCATCGGCTATGCGGTCGGTGGGACGCGCGGTGCCATCGTCGGCGCGGCACTTGGCGGCATCACCGGCCTCGTTCTGGCTGACCAGATCGAGCAGCAGCGTGCCCGTGAGGCGGCGATCTTCGCCGCGCGCCAGAATGCGCTCTACACCTCCAGCTTCCGCAACTCGAAGGGCGAGTCCGTCGTGGTGCGCTCGCGTCCGGTGCGCACCTACGCCAACTCTTCGGGCCAGCGCGTCCGCGTCGTCGAGCGCAAGGTGACCCGCAACGGCCAGGACGCTGGCACGGATAACGTCGAGTTGAAGGAAGTGAAGCTCGCCAACGGCTCCACGGAGTGGTCGCCGGAGTAATGCAACCGGCCGGACGGTTCCTCGGTGAACCGTCCGGCCATCTTGACACCAAAAGAGGATTTCATGCGTCGGCGTAACAACCCAGGTGGACCAAGGCTGGCGGCATTTGTCGCCGTGCTCGCGACCGCCGCACCGGCGAAAGCCTCGACGACCGGGTTTGAGGGATTCGATCCCGCGAACCCAATCGTGACCACAGCAAAAGAACTCGTGCGGATTGTCCGCCTGAAGTGCAACCTCGGCGAGCGTGACATCCTGATCGGTACCGCGTCGGTGCCCGTTCAGGAGCAACTGCTGACCCGCGACCAGGGTCATCATATCATGAACAGCGTCCATGGGGCATTTTCCGGCCTTCCTGGCGTGCGCATGGCTCCTTTCGCCGACATAGGTGCGGTGAACGAGATCCGCGCCGTTGGCATGTTCCAGAACGTCAACTCCGGTGATGCAAGGGAGCAATTCGCCAAGCTTGATCTTGTCGTGCGGTTGAATGCCCAGCGGGTCGGCCGCAACATCCGCTTCACACTTGTTGCCGTTGGCATGAACAGCGTCAGTTGCTTTGAAGCCACTCCGCCGGTGGACATCGAAAACGCCTTTGTGGGCGAGGTGTTCATGTCGACTGACGCGATCTTCAATCAGGCGGCAAAAGAAATGTGGGAACGCTCGCGTGGCGTGAACCAGATTTCCATGAACTCCGCCAAGACGATCACCGGCGAGCGCATGGACCTGACATTGTTCACGACCCGGATGCGCCAGGCCGTGAGCCATACCCGCCAATACGCCACAGAAAATCTCGGCACACCGACCGAACTGCAGGTGGTGCCCGGTGAGCGGGCCACGGCGAGCGCCGAACAACGCTGGAACGGTGAGGTGGTGGTCGAACCCCGACCCAACGGTGCGCGCATCAACCTCGATTTCTCGCGCGACAATGCAACCGCGATCAGCACCTACGGCATTGTGCCCGTGGATGAGCTGCCGGCATTGCGGCGGCAGGACATGCTCAGGACCGCATCGGTGATCAGGAACGCGCCTTCCCAGCGCGGCAAGTTGATCGAGGCGGCGGTCCTGACGTTTCAGGCAGCCCCGACCCGGGTGCTGGACACAATCGATGGCGACGTGCGCGAACAGCGTTACGCCTTCTCTGTTCGCCAGGAATCCTATGTTGAATTCGACGCGGACGTGAAAAAGGGCAGCGGTCGCGTCATGATCATGGAGTTATATGACAGTAACGGCAACGTCGTGCAGCCAATGTTCGAGGGTAAGGCCCGGCCGAACCTGCGCCGCTACCGCTTGAGCTCGGGTAACTTTGAATTGCGCGCCCGCACGGACGCGCAAGGCCGGCATGAATACCTTCTGTCCAGCCGCGCGGTAGACGTCACCCGCATGCTGATGCCCGAGATGCCGGGCAAGCTGACACGCCAGTTCCAGGACTGGTATGCCGGCGAAATGATGCGGGTGGGCAAGAAGACCTGCTACGTCTTCACCGTCGCCACCGACGTAGTCCCCGTCGGCTGGCGCGAGCAGCGCCCCATTGTCTTCATGTCCTTCGAGGAAGGGGCTGGTTCTCCGCTCAACCACCTTCTGGATACGGCAGACCGCTATCAGCCGCTGTCGGCGCAGAAGGCGGTATTCCATGGCGCGGCCGGGGTGGAACCCATGGAGGTGCGCGCACTGAAGGCCAATATTCAGCCGATCGCCACCGGCGGATCTGGCGAGCCTGTGCTCAACCGCGAAGCGGTGAAGGGCTATACCAGGGGCACCTCGATCGAGTTGAGCGGTACCGCGCCGGACGGCAAGGCGACCAGTGTCCGCTACTCGCTGCGCGGTTACCGCAGTGCCGTGAACGCCGCCGCAATCAACTGCGGCCGAACCGATCTCGCCCGCGACCTCGTCTGGCAGTAAGGCTCTTCGCTCAGAACCCGTTTGAAAAATGGACCTGACGCATCTTCAAGGCCCTCACCCTGAGCCTGTCGAAGGGTCGAGGGCCGTCGGTGCGGAGAAAACCTCGATCCTTCTACAGGCTCAGGGTGAGGTTTTTTGAGACGCCGCAATTCTCAAGCAGTCTCTCGGACTGTGCGATAGGCAGCGAAGCGCTGACGCCGCGTTATCGCCTTGCGGCGGGGGACAAAGGGCAGGCCCTTCTTGCGGCGGTGACGGTAGATCAACCGGCCATCCTCAGCGAAGACGTAGGTCTTTTCGGCGATCAGCTTGCCGTTCACCGCCTCGTGGCTCACCCGGCGAAGGCGACCTGCAAGGATCGCCTCCACGAAGGCAGCTGCAACATCAGACTGTTCCAGCGGCATTTCATGAATGGAGAAAGCCTCGCAGAGGATATTGATACCACCTGGCGCGATGTCGATACGGAACGGCATGGCCTCGCCCTTTGGCTTCACATCGAAGCGCGCCGTGTCGCTGTCGCGCTGCTCGCGATAGCGGCACACATCCTCCAGCGGCGCGAGCATGGCCTTGATGCGTTGGCCGAGATCGTTCGCCGCCTCGCCCCGGTGGCGGATTTCGGTCATCAGTATCCCCTGTTGCGGTCGACGACATGGCGAAGCGGAAGCCCCGCCTCCAGCGCATGGATCTGGTCTACGATGGCCCGGGCAATCGCGTCCGGTGCACTCATGGCAGCGTTGTGCGGGGTGATTGTCACGGACGGGTGGTGCCAGAGCGGCGAAGATGCCGGAAGTGGCTCGGTTTCGAACACGTCAAGCGACGCGCCGGCCAGTGTCCCGTCGGCGAGGGCCGAAAGGATATCAGCCTCGACCTGAAGTCCGCCGCGTCCCGCGTTCAGCAGGAATGGCCCACCAAGCCGCCCGTCGCGCGCAAGCTTGCGGAACAGCGATAGATTGAGAAGGCCACGCGTGTCGTCGGTGAGCGGCAGCAGCACCACGAGAAGATCCGTGCGGGCGAGCAATGACGACAGCCCATCCTCTCCATGGAAGGTGGACATCCCCGTAACCGTCTTCGGCGAACGGCTCCAGCCCGCGACATCGAAGCGAAGGTCGCGAAGCCGCGCCGCTGCATCAAGCCCGAGCACGCCAAGGCCCATGACGCCAACGCGGACCTCGCTTGCGGCAGGCTGGAACCGGTCATCGATCCATGCGCCTGCAGCCTGCTGACGGCGATACATCGGCCCCTGTCGCAACCGGTCGAGGCATTGCCAGACGACCCATTCGCTCATGCGCTCGGTCAGGTCGGCGTCCACCACGCGCACAATGGGCGCATCCGGGAGCGCGGGATCAGAAACAAGATGATCGACGCCTGCGCCCAGCGAAAACAGCGCTTTCGCATT
>JBOFUS010000319.1:0-2450 GCA_051652685.1 Beijerinckiaceae bacterium | reverse complement strand
CGTCGGGCAATCCGTTTTCTGCTTCGCGTACCGCCATGCGCGCGCCAAGTAGGGTCACGTCTTCGCCGGACTGGCTCTTGGGCAGCACGATGCCATCGGGCGCGGCCCCCATCACGCCGTCGAGGTCGTCGCTCGTGAGACCGGTTTCCAGAGCGTTGACGCGCACGAAAACCCGGGCTGTCGTGCCGGCCGCCCGCGCCGCCACGATGGCTGTCCGCGATATCGCGCGCGCTTCGGTTTTTCGCGAGGCCGCAACGGAATCCTCCAGATCGACAATGACGGCGTCAGCCCCGGAGGAAAAACCTCTGGCGAGCTTGCGGGCGTCGTCGCCCGGAACGAACAGAAGCGAGCGCATGGGGTCAGGTGACCGGGCGCTTGCGCATGAAGGCCTGGCGACGGCATTCAGCCACCAGAACCCCGTTCTGGTTGTAAGTGCGGTGGATGAAATCCACGATTCCGGCATCCGCCCGCGAGCGCGATTCCCGCACCGCGGCCACTTCAGTCGTGCAATGCACGCTGTCTCCTTCGAACAGGGGTGCGGGAAATTTCACGTCGCTCATGCCCAGATTGGCAATGGTGGTGCCCACTGTCGTATCATTTACGGAAATGCCGATCATCAAGCCCAGCGTGAAGAGCGAGTTCATCAGCGGCTTGCCCCATTCCGTCTCTCTCGCGCAAAAATCCGCATCGATATGAAGAGGCTGCGGGTTGAGCGTCATGTTGGAAAACAGCATGTTGTCCATCTGGGTGACCGTGCGCGTGAGGCGGTGGCGGATGATCTCGCCGACGTTAAAGTCCTCAAGGTAGCGTCCGCCCCGCCAATGCCTGCTGTCTTCGCTCATCTTTGACTCTCCAACGCTCCCGAAACGCACGTCCTTAAGGCTGCATTTACCATAGTTGTTCATTCTGAAGCGACGGAAGGCAAGTCGCCTTCCGTTCAGTTCGGGCGTCGATGTTTCTTTTCACCTCCCAGAAAGCGCGAGAGACGGCGGTGCCGCAAGCGCCGTTCGCCCAGCCCATGCGGCAGGCAGCGGCCGCAACGGGCGTGTCTTTCGATTACCTCGCCAAGACGGCCGAGCGGGAGTCCCGTTTCGACCCCAAGGCGAAAGCGCCAACGTCTACAGCGACCGGGCTCTTCCAGTTTCTCGAGCAGACCTGGCTTGGTATGGTGAAGCAGGAAGGCCCTAAACTGGGCCTCACGGCCGAAGCAAGCGCCATCACAGGCGGCGATGGGCGCTTTCAGGTGCAGGATCCCGCAACGCGCCAGAAGATTCTCGCTCTGCGTGAGGATCCGGGTGTGTCCTCGATGATGGCGGGTGCTTTTGCAGCCCGCAATGGCCAACGCCTGAAAGAGTCGCTCGGCCGCAACGCCACCGAAGGTGAGCTCTATGTGGCGCATTTTCTGGGGGCGGGTGGTGCGCGACAGCTCATTCAACTCGCTGAATCCAGTCCGGAGGCGGGGGCAGCAAATGCCTTTCCGGAGGCTGCGGCGGCCAATCGTTCCGTTTTTTTTGATCGCTCGGGCAAAGCCAAGACCGCAAGCGAAGTCTATCGTGGATTGACTGCGGCTTTTGCAGCTCCGTCAACGACTGCCGTGGTTGCGGAGACTGCTGCTACCCGCGATGCCGCCCATGACATGTTCCGCGTCAAAGGCGAGGGCAAGCCGCTTCATGGTCTTTTCCGGTCGAATGGCGAACCTGTGGCCAGCGCTGTTTCCGATGCGTGGGCGAAGATGGGTCGCCGGAACACTTATGGCGAAGGAGAGCCTGCCCGCGTCGCCTTCTTCCCGAGTGCAGCCGCCGCAGGCGTGCGCTCGGACGCCGTCCAGGCAACGCCGGGGCCCGCTCAGGGCACTGCTGTCAACGTTCAGCTGCCCCCTGAGCGCCCGCGCGACCTTGCGGCAGCTGCAACGGAACTCGTCGCAAAGCGCAGCAAACGCCCGCGCGACAATGCCACCGGACAGCCGCTTGATCTGATGCGTTTCCTCAAACCCGGTCTGCGCACGTGAAAATTCGCGCCTATCTCACATGGTCGCAGACAGCGACAGCTTCCGAGCGCGCCGAAGCCGTCGGCATTCTCGCGCGCATTTGTTTGTCTCCGGAGTTGCCGCCGCATGAGCGGCGTGATGGTGTCGCGGCGCTCACTCTTGCGCTTGACGATCCATCGCCGCTGGTCAGGCGCGCCATGGCGGGAGCGCTGGCCGCCTCGGAGTTTGCGCCTCGTCATCTGATCGCGGCGCTGGTCGATGGCGGCGAGGAAGCTGCAGCCATCGTACTTGCGCATTCGCCTTCGATCACAGACGCGGAACTGGTTGATACCCTGGCCGTCGGCGACGGGCCAATCCAGACCGCCATTGCCAGCCGGCCGTTTCTTTCTTCCGCCGTCGCGGCGGCTATTGCCGAAGTCGGCTGTGCGGCGGCGATCATTGCGATGCTGTCCAATGCGGGCGC
>JBOFUS010000318.1:0-3784 GCA_051652685.1 Beijerinckiaceae bacterium | reverse complement strand
CCGAGACGAATCTTTGGCTCGCGCCGGATTCGCATGCCGTCCACTATCCCGTTGCGGCCGGTCGCCTGATCAACCTTGTGGTGATCCGCCGCTCGCGGGAAGGCGGAGAGGGCTGGGACCGCGCCGGCGACCCGGCGGTCCTTTCGCCGCTTGCAAAAACCGCCGCCGAGCCACTTCGCACACTGATTGACGCGGCGCCGGACTGGTCGCGCTGGACGCTGCGTGACCGTGCACCGTCGCCCCATCTGGCAAAAGACCTGCTGGTTCTGACGGGCGACGCTGCGCATCCCGTGTTGCCGTTCCTGGCGCAAGGCGCCGCGATGGCCATCGAGGATGCCGCTGTGCTGGCAGCCGCGCTGCCCTCACCTGAAGAGGCTACGCCCTTCTCGCTCCGGCAGGGTCTGAAGCGTTACGCTGCCCAGCGTGCGCCGCGCGTCGCCCGCGTCTTTGCGTCCGCCCGCGCCAACGCGCGCAACTATCACCTCTCCGGACCTCTGGCGTGGCTGCGCGACAGGCGCATCACCATGCTGGGCGCAGATGGCCTGCGCCAACGTTATTCATGGCTTTACGACTGGCGCATGCCACCGCCTTCAGGTTAGGGATTGAGCTGCGCTTGCGGCTCGCATCCGGCTGCAACGGATAGCCATGACCTCGCCAACGCCCGCCGCAAGCCAGCCACTCCTCCTTCCGCAGGGTCGCACGCTTGCAGGCATCGGCCTTATCTGCCTCGCCTTGATCTGTTTTTCGCTGCTCGATGCCGCAGCAAAATGGGCATCACCGCAAGTCGGCGTTCTCCAGACCAGCTTCTTCCGCTATGCCGTCAGCGTGGCGCTCGTCACGCTCGTGATCAACGGCTGGACCAGACCGGGCGTCACCGTCAGCGCGAAGCCGTGGATGCAATGGGCACGCTCGCTGCTGCTCTTCGGCTCGACCGTGCTGAATTTCCTGGCGCTGCAATATCTCCAGCTGGCTGAATCGATCAGTATCATCTTCCTCACGCCGCTGCTGGTGGCCCTGCTGTCGGGACCATTGCTGGGAGAATGGGTCGGCCGGCGACGGATGGTTGCCATTGGCGTTGGCTTCATCGGCGTGCTCATCGTCACGCGGCCGGGGACAGGTGCCATGCATCCGGCCGCGCTGTTTTCACTCGCGGGCACCTTCTGCTATGCCTTCTATGCCATCCTGACGCGCATCCTTTCCGCCCATGATAAACCCGAGACGACGATGTTCTATTCGGGCCTCGCCGGGCTTTTCCTGCTGGCTCCCATCCTGCCTTTTGTCTGGAAGACGCCGGAGAGCATGCTTGTCTGGGGCGTGCTGCTGTTGCTCGGCATTTCGGGCACCATCGGCCACTGGCTGCTCATCCTGGCGCATCGGCTGGCACCGGCGTCGACGCTGTCGCCCTTCATCTATACGCAGCTCAT
This sequence comes from Beijerinckiaceae bacterium, assembly GCA_051652685.1. Lineage (GTDB taxonomy): Bacteria > Pseudomonadota > Alphaproteobacteria > Rhizobiales > Beijerinckiaceae > JADCCX01. The sequence continues at coordinate 2,360 of JBOFUS010000318.1, read as the reverse complement.
CTGGATGTTGTTGCTGGGATATCTGGTGTTCGGTGACGTACCGGATCGATATACGCTGGTTGGTGCCGCTGTCGTGACAGCGTCAGGTCTTTATCTTTTGCATCGAGAACGCGTGACCGGGCGGGTGCCGACGGGAACCGGGGAGCCGACGAGCCGATGACCATCCACCACGAGGCCGAATACAACAACCGGGCGCGCGTGAAAGACGCTCTCCAGCTCGTTGAGGGTTACCTCAGGGACTCCGCCGCCTATCGCAAGGCTTTCGGTGCACGCATGCGCCAGCTGCGCTACGGCCAGGGGCCGCGCCACATCATCGATGTCTTTGCCCCGGCGGAGACGGCTTCCGGCGCGGCCGGCGTGTTGTTCATCCACGGTGGCTACTGGCAAGCCTTCGATGCGTCTGCCTTCAGCCACATGGCGCGCGGGCTCAACCTGCGGGGTATCACCGTCGGCATTGCAAGCTACGATCTTTGCCCCGATGTTGCTCTCTCCGACATCATCAAGCAGATGCGCCAGGCGACGAAAGCTTTTGCCGTCGACCAGGGCGGCGACGTCGTGGTGACCGGCCACTCGGCAGGCGGGCATCTGGCAGCCTGTATGGCGTCCTCACCGCCAGCGTCCGGCGAGGAAACACCGATCAAGGCGGGGCTCGCGATCTCGGGCCTGTTCGAGCTTGAGCCACTGCTGCCGACCAGCATCAACCAGAAGCTGCGCCTCACGGCTGCTTCCGCCCGCGCAAACTCGCCGCGCATGTGGCTGCCAACGCCGGGCCTCGAATTCGATTGCTGGGTAGGCGCAGACGAAAGCGCTGAATACCTCCGTCAGTCGCGCGGCCTCGCCTCCGTCTGGGGCGCGATGGGTGTCGAGACCCGCTACGAGGAAATCGCGGGAGGGAACCACTTCACGGCGATTGCGGGGTTGGCTGATGAGGGAAGTCTGTTGACAGCGCGGGTGAGCGAGCTGGCAGGCGGGGGCTAGCGCACGACATGTCCCGACGCAAACACCTCAGCATCACAGCTTCCGATCGGTAGAACACCGTCCGGTTGTGCCGCCGCTCCACTGCACGTTTTTTTTCGCGCGAGACAGCACCCTCTTCGGGTCACGAATCAGATTGAGAACGCTTTGCGGCACTGCGAGCCTTGTCGTACCGGCGCGGCAGACAAGCAGGAAACCTGATGCAGGATTTCATAAAGCAGGCTGTAGAAAAAGCTCCATCAACGTCATTGCGAGGAGCGATAGCGACGAAGCAATCCAGAGAACGGCGCAGAACGAGGCAGAAATGTCTGATTTTGCGGGAAATGTTGCTCTGGATTGCTTCGCTGCGCTCGCAATGACGGAGTCGGCGTCGTGTTTCAACGACCTGATAAGTTATCGATATCATTGAGATAGTTGGAGCGGGTGAAGGGAATCGAACCCTCGTATTCAGCTTGGAAGGCTGCTGCTCTACCATTGAGCTACACCCGCGCTGCGACATCGCATATCCGAGTTCTGTGCAGCGGGAAAGACCCTCTGCGTGTCCAGCATTTCCCGTGGAGCCAAGGCGCGCACGGCAGGGGCTGCAACGGAAAAAGCCCGGCGTTGCCGCCGGGCTTTCTGTCATCCTCTGGCGAGGTGCAATTACTTGGCGGCAGCCGTCTTGACCTTGGCGAAGGCGGCCTCAACCGGCTTCATCGATTCCTTGGCGAAGTCGCTGTAGATGTTGCCGAGCTTGGTCATCTGGGCAACGAAACCCTCGTAGGAAACCTTGGCGAATTCGGTGTTGAGCTCGACGGCCTTGTCGATGGTCTTCACGCCGAGGAGCTTCTCGACATGGGCGGTGTTGGCCTCGTAGGCGCGCTTGGCGTAATCAGCGGACTCGGTCGAGATGGTCTGCGCATTCTTGGTGAGCGAACCGAACGCCTTCACGGCGGCGTCCATGTTGTCCTTGGCGACCTTCTGCATGTCTTCGATCTGGGTGTTCATGGCTTTTGCTCCTTGGTTGATTTGGCGCGGGCGCTAACCACACCGGCCCCGCTCATGGCTCATATGCTGCAATGCACAATGACTGTCAAGGAAATGGTGCAGCGCAAAATCAAAATCTTTCCTGGCATGTCGCGCGGCTGCCATGCGGGAACCGCAATTCGGAAACACAATAGCCATAGACACGTTTTTGCAGCCTTGCCGGGGTCAAGTCACCGTGCTGGCGGGAAAATCTGGATACGGAGTGCATGAGGCTTAACCCTCCGCTAACCCCGCTGGCATAGCCTCAGCAGTTGTGTCGTTCCGGTGACAGCAGTTGCTCCGTCGGAACATGTGTCAAGCGTTGCGTCACAGGGTTGCGTCATGCGTGCGTTCGATCTTCGCCGTTCCCTCGTTACGGC
>JBOFUS010000317.1:0-5063 GCA_051652685.1 Beijerinckiaceae bacterium | reverse complement strand
GTTCATTCGCGGCCATTCAGCCGTGGCGTCGATCATTGCCTGAAAATGGGGTTCTGCGCGATTGGCCGCAAAACACGTTCCTTCATGCGGATGCTTCCGGAAAATCTGGCTGGGGCGCCAGGATTCGAACCTGGGAATGGCGGTACCAAAAACCGCTGCCTTACCGCTTGGCGACGCCCCAATGCGGCGCTCCTTAAACGCTTCGCGGGGAGCCGGCAACCGTGCGTGCGCGGCTGTTCACCGGTTGGACGGCTCTTCCGGCATGATCGTTGGCAACTGTGTGGCGTCGTTGCGGAACTCAAAAATCTTCCGGAAGATACCAGGCGCGACCGCTGAAAGCGGGTTCACCGCGATTGTGGGTTTCGACAGCTGGCCGGTCGCGCTGAAGGTGATGCCAAGCAATCCTTCGTTACGCCCGCCACCGAGAATGCCACCGACAAGCGGGATCTGGGAAAACACGTTGTTGAGGCCATATGCGGGAATAAACGTGCCGGACATGCTTATTCTGTCGCGCGCCTGATCGATCGTGCCGTTGAAGTTAAGGCCGATCTGGGGACCGAAGATCACTGCCTCGCGCAGTGTCAAAAGATTGTTGTCCTTCTGGAATTCCAGCCGCATCTTCGTGAAGCGCGCAGTGTTGGCGACAGCGAGCTCGCCCTCGACGCGCTGGTCGGCAGCGATCAGCCGGCGAATGGCCGGTTCGTTCCGCAACTCGAAGTTCCGGCTGAGCAGCACGCCGCTGACGCGCGAAGCACCGAGCGTGACCTCTCCGACGACATCGCCGCCCTGCATGCGGGAGTAGATATCAAGGAAGCGATAGAAAGCGCCGGCGTCGCCCGCCTCGATGGTGACCGGCAGGGAATTCTGGCGCGGCGTTGCACCCTGGATCGAAAGAGGCTGGCCCCCAAGCCGCGCGGTGAGCTGGATGAGGCGAGGCTGACCCGCGCGGCGTGACAGCTTCAGGTCCGGCGAGGTCAAGACCTCGCCATTGAAACCGGAAAGCAGGGTCGTTTTGAGATCGATTTCGATGTCAGGCTCAGATGCGCCTTCCCGGTCAGTGTCTGGTTTCAGAAACGGGCGGGCATCGAAATTGTTGCCCCTGATGGTCACCTTCGCGACCGGTCCGGTCCGGTCGATCTCGACGCGTACGTTGTCACCGGGCGACAGCCGCAACAGGCTGAACCGCGCGCTGCGCAAGCCACGCTCCGCCTCGATCAGCGCTTCTCCCCGGACAGACGTCGGACCGCTGTCGAAGGCGATGTTCTGAAGCGTAAAGGCGCGGCCGCGTTCGATCGCCTCGAAGCTCAGTTTTGCCGGCCGACCAGCAGGCTTCTGAAGCCCCGGCGCAAGCTGGCGGATGGTCGCCCTGGTCAGGTCAGCTTCGATCTTTGCACGGCGTTCGCCGTCCTTACCGTCCGGCCCGGCGGCACCGGTCGATGCCCTGATGATGATGGGTATTGGCCCGCGGATAGCGCCGCCAAGATCGATTCCGCGCTTTTTCAGACCAGCCTCATCCATCGTCAGGCCAAGCACGGCGGTTGTGGAGCCATCCGTGCTGTCTTTTTCAAATTCGATGGTGACAGGTGTGCCTTGCCAGCGCCCGTCGCCCTTCACGTCGACGCCACTGCTGTCGCCGGTCAGGCGCAACGTCGCGTTCTCCAGTTTGTCCTGCCCAAAAGCCTTGTCGAGCGTCACGCCAGTCAGCGCAGCGTCCACTGTGGTGACAATGTCACGCGGCCCAAGCTTGTCAGCGAGCGGCATCGTGATGCCGATGCGGCCGGAGAACGCCCCCTTGGCCTCGCCTACAGGAATCTTGAGTGAAAAAGCATCCCGCATCTGCGGTTTGGAGAGAAGATCGAGGATGTTGTCGAGCGGCGCAGCAGCGCGGAAATCAAACTTTGCGGATGGCCTGGTTGTATCCAGCGCGGCAAGGGAAAATACGCCTTCGCTGAACCCGATGCGCCTGCCGGCGGCCAATTCGAGAAACCCGCTGGCGACCGCGCCTTCCCCGGACTTTGCATCAACCTTTGCGGTTCCACCGAGCCCGCGCAGCGGTGGCAGGCCATCAATCACGCGCATGACCGCATGGGAGTAGCGGCCGGTCAGGCGGAAACTGTCGCGGGGCAGCGCCTCCATGGCCAGAGCCGCACGGAATTCGCGCGGCGGCAGATCAAGCGAGATATCGAGTGAATCCAAAGTTCCCTCGACGAGATTCTTGAGAAAAAAATCGCGCGCGGGCGTGACAACCGGCGTTGGCCACCACGCAAGCAGGGTCCGTCCGGGCATCTCGCGCGCGGCCAGTCCGAGCATCAGGTGCAGGCCGTCAGACTGGAACATCATGCGCGCATCTCCGGCAAAGGCCGTCTCGGGCCCTTTGACCGATAGATCTGTGATCCTGAGTTCGGAGAAATCCTGCGCAAGGGAGATAGGGATCGTCACTTGCGTTGCGATGACAGGTTTGTCGGCTGCTGTTGCTCCGGCTACCAGCCAATTGTTGCTTGCCGAAGTATAGCGCCATGTGGGGTTCTCGGGCTCAGGTGCCAGCAACTTGCCTTTCCCGCCGAGTTGGTTGCCCTCGCCGACAAATGTCCACGACACGTCCTCGATCTGACCCTCGGTACCAAGCCATTTGGCTGCAAGATCGATGGACTGGAAGGATAGTGGCTGGATCTGGGGCACACCGCTTGCCAGCGCGCCGTCGCGAAGCGAAAGCGCGAATGATCCTTCAAGCGGCACTCCGCCTTCGTCCAGTGCAAACGAGGCATTGATCGTGGATGGCGCGCGAAACGATGCCTCTTTCGACAGATGGGCCAGAAAAGGTGCTGCGAGAGGCGCAATGATGTCGTCGATCCGGAGCGATACCGTCATGCCGGTATCGCTGATCGCGGTTTCGATCCTGTAGCGCGCGCGCGCTCCATTGATCAGCGCTTCGCCATCGACACGGATGGGCGCACCACGGCCGCCACTCGCCGTCATCCGCCAGTTGGACACGTTCACGACGCCGGGGAGGGAGCCGGTCTCCAATGTCAGGGTCGCGTTCTCGAAGGCGAGGGCCGACCAATCCGAGTTCCTGTTGTCGCGGACGGCGCGCGAGAATGCACGGATTCTGGCCTTGAGCGCGTCCTGCCATTCCATCTGTTCTCCCGTCGGAACAGGCACTGCGCGGGCTGTCAGCGACAGGCCGTTGAGAACCACCCGGGAGGGACGCATGTCGAGTGTCAGCAACTGGACGGGATCGAACGTCAGGATGGCGTCAGGGGAAGATACGATTTCCCGGTCTGCCCGGTCACGCAACACCATGTTTTTGACATGCAGACGAAGACCTTTTTCATCCCGCTGGAGAGCGACCCCGCCGATAGCGGCCCGTACACCGCCGCCGACCCTTTCAGCGATGAGCCCCTCGAAGCGCTCCCGGAAAGGATCGAGGCTCACCTGATCATCGCGCAGCGCCAGCGCCAGCCAACCCGCCGCTGCGACCGGCGACAACACCAGAACAAGCAGAAAGAATCCCGCGAGCTTCCACACCCGGCGGCTCCGACGCGCCGGCATGGCGATTTCGCTGGAGGCGTCAGCAGGCATGGTCCTCCTTGCCGTGTTGTCCGGCAGGTCCAGTTTATCCGTGCTCACCGGCAACCGGCTTCAGCGCCCGCAACAGCACCATTGCCAATTTGCCGGATCGCACCATCTCGTTTTCCGGGCACACGGTTTAACCATCAAGCTCACCCGATGGCCAACTCAGACGGCGTCCACGCAATCGCAATTCACAGCATAGAGGCGAAATCATGCATACACAGCCCGCCGTTGGCGAAATCGCGCCGGATTTCACGCTTCCTACCGACAGCGGCGACACTGTGTCGCTGGCCGGCTTCCGGGGCAAGAAGATCGTGCTTTATTTCTATCCCAAGGACGACACGTCCGGCTGCACGCTCGAGGCGCAGGGATTCAACGCGCTTGGCGATCATTTCGCTGCGGCGAACACGATCGTCCTTGGGATGTCTCCAGACGGCGTCGCAAGCCATGCCAAGTTCAAAAAGAAGTATGACCTCAATTTTCCACTGGCCGCCGATGAAGACAAGCTCACGCTTCAGGCTTACGGAGTCTGGGCGGAGAAGAGCATGTACGGCAAGAAATACATGGGCGTCGAGCGCACCACGTTTCTCATCGATGCTGATGGCAAAGTTTCCCGCGTCTGGAGCAAGGTGAAGGTTCCCGGACATGCCGAAGAGGTACTGGCAGCGGCGCAGGCGGCTTGAAGCTCAGTCGCACCTGAGATCGCGCTGCTGGTGCACGCCGCCGGCGCTTCACAGCGACAGGCGAATGCGCTTATGGTCGGCTCCGAACAGTGAACCGACCAGCGACCGGCGTCCGATGCGGCGTCCGGCGCGGAGACAGATTTTGAAATCGCGCCTTTGGAAACCACCGGCCGCGCCGGTGGTCAGGCCGCCGGCATTTGTGCCCGTTCCAGCCTCCGGGCAGGACATAGGGCTTTTTGCGGCGCTGGATCTTGGCACCAACAACTGCCGCCTGCTGGTGGCGCGCCCGTCATCGGATGGATTCCGGGTGGTCGATTCGTTCTCACGCATCGTGCGGTTGGGAGAGGGCGTCAGTGGCAGCGGTCGTCTTTCGGAAGCTGCCATCACGCGGACGATTTCCGCCCTGAAGGCCTGCGCGGATCGGCTTGCCGATCGCCGGGTCGGGAACTTCCGTCTGATCGCGACCGAGGCCTGCCGCATTGCAGCCAACGGCAAGGAGTTCCTCATCCGGGTGGAGGAAGAAACGGGTCTGGCGCTCGAGATCATCGACCGCCAGACGGAAGCCGAGCTCGCAACCGCCGGCTGTGCCATTCTCATGGCGCCGGATGCAGCGTCTACGGTGCTGTTCGACATCGGTGGCGGTTCTACAGAAATCGTCTGGCTCGCGCAGGGTGGTGCGGCAGCCGGCGATATCCGTTCACGCATCCGCAGCTGGATATCGCTTCCCGTTGGCGTCGTGACGCTGGCGGAGCGGCACGGTGGCGTGCATGTTGACCGCGATCTCTACAAGGTCATGGTCGATGAGGTCAC
>JBOFUS010000316.1:0-10287 GCA_051652685.1 Beijerinckiaceae bacterium | reverse complement strand
CGCATCTCGCGGTTCTTGAAGTAGCGTTCGTTGATCCAGCTGTCCGCGCCTACCACCTCCTGCGTGCATTCGGCGTAGGCGACGATGGCCTCCTTGCCGCTTTCGCGGGAGACAAACAGCAACTGTTCGATGCCGGGTTCTTCGAATATCTCGAGGAAGCGCGCCTTGGAGCGCGGCCGCTGGAACTCCACTGTCTCCCGGTTGACGGTGCGGAACACCATCTTGAGGAACTCCCAGATCTTGTCGAGATCGCGCCGGTTGACGTGGCGGATCTTTACTTCCGAGTCGTCAGCCGGGAGCACAGCCGCCGGAGCTGGCGTGGGCGTCTTCGCCTTGCGGGCGCGTGGGGAGGGTTTTGCGTCGCTCATGCTCTTCACCACCAACGGCGCACGCGGCCCGCGTATTCCGTCCATTCCGCGCCGAAGCGCGCTGCCAGATGCGCCTCCTCGCGGATGATCGCAAGGTTCTGCAAGCCCATGAACAGCACTGGCAGCGCCATAACGCGCCAGATGTTGCCGGTCGCGATGGCGATGCCGAGAAAAGCCACCATTGCGCCCAGATACATCGGGTTTCGTGTGCGGTTGTAGATGCCGAAAGTGACAAGACGTCGTGCCGCATGGGTGGGATGGATCGCCGTATCCGCGCCCATGAAACTGCGGATGGCAAACCACGCTATCGCCACACCCGCCGCGACAACGCCCCAGCCGACGCCGGCCTGGATGGCGTCGAACGGTTCAGGCAGGGCAAGCGCGGGGAGGGGGATCAGGCTGTCGAGCAGCCACGGCAGCGCGAGGCCTGCTGCGTAGAGGATCGGCGGCCAGGGGATGGAGTTGGGGCGGTCTAGCGGATCGTCGGACATGTCGCTGGATACAAGGCGAGCCGGGTTGTCAGTCAAGGACAATCCGGCTTGTAAGAATTGGTGCCGGAGATGGGCACTGCAACGCAGTGGTCCATCTCCGGCGCGTACTGTCACCTCAGACGTTACCAGCCCCCATCTCGCGTGCGATGTGGTCCGCTTGGCGGAGCGCCAGCGCCACGATCGTCAGCGTCGGGTTCTCAGCCGCGCCCGTCGTGAACACCGAACCATCGGAGAGGTAGAGGTTCTTGATGTCGTGGGTGCGGCCCCACTTGTTCACCACGCCATCCTTAGGTTTGTCCGACATGCGGTTGGTGCCGAGGTTATGCGTCGAAGGATAGGGCGTCGTCGGGAACGTGCGTGTCGCGCCGACCGCGTTATAGATCGCCGCGCCCTGCTTGTAGGCGTGGTTGCGCATGGCGATGTCGTTCGCGTGGTCGTCGAAATGCACATTCGCCACAGGCATGCCGTACTTGTCCTTGGCAGAGGAGAGCGTGATCCGGTTGCTCGCCTGCGGCATGTCCTCGCCAACGATCCACAAGCCGGCCATGTTCTCGTAGCTGTCCATGGCGGTGGTGAATTCGCGACCCCAGGCACCGGGGTCGAGGAAAGCCGCCATGAAGGGAATGCCGAGCGACAGCGTCTCCAGCTCGTAGCCGCCAACGAAGCCGCGCTTGGGATCATGCCGCGCCTCGTCCTGGACGATGCCCGCCATGGTCGTGCCGCGCCACATCTTCACCGGCTTGTCGAAGACGCCGTAGACAGATCCGGTCATGTGCCGCATGTAGTTGCGGCCGACCTGCCCGGAAGAGTTGGCGAGTCCGTCCTTGAACATGTTGCTCGCGGAGTTGAGCAGGATGCGCGGGCTCTCGATGGAGTTTCCGGCGACGGCGACGATCCGGGCCTTCTGCCGCTGGATCACGCCCTTGGCATCCATATAGACCACGCCGGTCACTTTGCCCGATGCGTCATGCTCGATGCGCAGGACGTGGCTTTCAGGCCTGACCTCAAGGTTGCCGGTCGCCTCGCCTTTCGGGATCTCCGCGACAAGCGTCGACCATTTCGCGCCGGTCTTGCAGCCCTGGAAGCAGAAGCCGACCTGCTGGCAGGCTGGACGGCCATCGCGTTCCTGCGAGTTGATCGCCATGCGCCCCGTGCTGACCTTTTGATAGCCGAGCGCCTTGGCGCCCTTCTCGAAGACCTTGTAGTTGTTGGAGCCCGGCAGGCCCGGGATGCCGTTGGTGAGCGTGACGCCCATGCGGTCCTCGGCCTTCGCGTACCAGGGCGCCATCTCGTTGGCGTCGATGGGCCAGTCGAGCAGGCTCGCACCCTTCACCGCGCCATAGGTCGTGAGCGCCTTCCACTCATGCTCCTGGAAGCGCAGGCTTGCGCCCGCCCAGTGCGTGGTGGAGCCGCCGACCGACTTCACGATCCAGGCCGGCAGGTTGGAGAAATCCTTCGACACCCGCCATGAGCCGGACGTCGTCCGCATGTCGGTCCAGGCTAGCTGGGTGAAGGACGCCCATTCGTCGTTGAGGAAGTCCTCGGTTTCGTGGCGCTTGCCCGCTTCCAGGCAGACGACCTTGACGCCCTTGAGCGCCAGTTCCGTGGCGAGCGTTCCGCCGCCGGCGCCCGAGCCGATGACGACGACGAGCGAAGAATCATTGAGATTGAATTTGGCAGCCATGATCTTGTTCTCCCCGTCCTTCGCTCAGAGCCAGGCGATGTCGTTGAAGCCGCGGGCGATGTAGCCGCCCTTCGAGGCGCTCTCGCCCTCGTAGCCAAACTGCGGCCAGACCTCGGGCTGGTTGTAGAGACTGACCACCAGCCCGCCCCGGATGCCCTGGAAGAACTTGCCCTTCTGAATGGCGCGCAGCAGACTGACGCGCTCTTTCTCCCAACCGACGGCGGCATAATCGACGCCATGGGCCTTGCGTGCGATAGCGTTCAGCTCGCCGACGTTCTTCTCGATATCCGCGCGGACCTTGTCGTCCTTCTTCGCCTTCTCGTCATGCGACTTCATCGCAACCGCATAGAAGCGGTCGGCGAGGCGGTCATGGGGATAGATGTCCCGTGCCATCGTCAGAAGCGTCTTGAAGGTTTCGGGCTTCAGCGCCGTCGGCGCATAGCCCCAGGCCTCGGTCGTGTGGATGACGGCGCCGCCCGAGATGATCACGGCAGCTGTTGCTGTTGTGCCCGCCAGAAAACGGCGTCGATCCACCGTTGGCGCAGTTGTTGTGGTCATGTGCATTTCCTCCGTTTTTTGTTGGTTCAGGCGGTGCGTCGGTTGATCCAACATCACCGCAAATCGATTGAACGCTGTGCTTGTCAGCAGTGGAAAACTGTTCCTCTCTCGCGACTTCAGGTCAGCGGTATCGCCCGTGCTTCTGCAGCACCTCGATCTTGTAGCCGTCGGGGTCCGTCACGAAGCAGAACTTGGCGAGAACTGAGCCGTCGCGATGGAACTCTTTCACCGGCGTGGGAACGAGACCAGCTGCCGCCATGCGCTTGTGCTCGGCATCAAGATCATCGACAGCGACCGCCAGGTGGCCATAGCCTTCGCCGAGCGCGTAGGGCTCCGTGCGATCATGGTTGATGGTGAGCTCAACCTCAAAATCCGCTTCGGCGTTCCGCATATAGACCAGCGTGAATCCATCGAAAGGAAACCGGTCGGCGATCTCCAGGCCAAAAGCTGTCTTGTAGAATGCAACCGACCGCTGCTCGTCGAGCACGCGGATCATGCTGTGAATCGCTTTCGCCATTGATGTTTCCCCAAGGTAAGGGACGCCATCGGCGCGGCGTCCCCAACTGTGACGCAAAGCTATGCGGGCTGCTCTGCCAAAGGGTAGTATGGGAATACTACTTTGAAGCGAATCTAAGGAGATGTGATCAGTTTGACAGCCGCAGCGCCGGGGGCACATCCGTTCGGGCGATGATCGGCGCGTCATGCCGCCGCTCTGGGTGCGCCCTGACCTCCGAGACATAGGTGAGGCAGGCGCAGCGCAGAAGTGACGTGAAATTCGTCGCCTCTCCCTGAAACTCCAGCACCTCATCATGCAGCTTGGTCAGGAATTTCGCGAGCGTCAGCCCATCCATGGCGGCGATCTCTTCGAGGATGGTCCAGAAAGCGGCCTCGAGCCGGATCGACGTGCCATGCCCGCCAAGGCGGATCGACCGCGTGTGGTAGGTGTAGTTTTCCGGGTTTTGACCCGAGAACATCAGGCACATTGGAATTCTCCCCGTCGATCGATTGCAATGTTACCGCCATGTAGCGAAATGGCAATTGCATCCTTGCCCTGCGCGTTCTCATCGTCGGCGAGGCCTGCCGTCATGCTGACAGCGCGAGGACCGCTGGCTATAGATGGTTGATCCGATCTGGCTTCAGGTCTCAGAGAACCCGCAAATGCTTCCCAACGCTGCCCGTCCGTTCAATTTCGATCTCGGCGAGACCGCCGACGCGATCCGCGAGACCGTTCAGGGGTACGCGCAGGACAAGATCGCGCCGCTGGCCGCGAAGATCGACAGGGAGGACTGGTTCCCCCGTCACCTCTGGCCGGAGATGGGCGCGCTCGGCCTGCATGGCATCACGGTGGAAGAAGAGTGGGGCGGTGCGGGGCTTGGTTATCTCGAGCATTGCGTCGCGATGGAGGAGATCAGCCGTGCGTCTGCCAGCGTGGGCCTCAGCTACGGTGCGCATTCCAACCTTTGCGTCAATCAGCTGCGCCGCTGGGGCACCGACGCGCAAAAGACGCGCTACCTGTCAAAGCTCGTTACTGGCGAGCATCTGGGTGCGCTGGCCATGTCGGAGCCGGGCGCGGGCTCGGATGTCGTGTCGATGCGGCTCAGGGCAGAGAAGAAGGGCGACCGTTACATCCTGAACGGCACCAAGATGTGGATCACCAACGGACCTTCGGCCGAAACGCTGATCATCTACGCCAAGACGGACATGGATGCCGGCCCGCGTGGCATCACGGCATTTCTGGTCGAAAAGGGCTTCAAAGGCTTCTCGATTTCCCAGAAGCTCGACAAGCTCGGCATGCGCGGCTCGGAGACCGGCGAACTGGTGTTCCAGGACTGCGAGGTGCCGGAAGAAAACATCATGGGCGGGCTGGGCAAGGGCGTGAACGTGCTGATGTCGGGCCTCGACTACGAGCGCGCGGTGCTGGCCGCCGGCTCGCTCGGCATCATGCAGGCCTGCATGGACGTGGTGCTGCCCTACATTCACGAGCGCAAGCAGTTCGGCAAGGCCATCGGCGAGTTCCAGCTGGTGCAGGGCAAGATCGCCGACATGTATGTGACGATGAACAGCTGCAAGGCCTATGTCTACGCCGTCGCCAAGGCCTGCGACCGGGGCGAGACGACGCGCGAGGACGCGGCGGGTGCCATCCTGATTGCGGCGGAGAAAGCGACGCTGATGGCGCTCGACGCCATTCAGCTGCTTGGCGGCAACGGCTACATCAATGACTATCCGACAGGCCGGCTGCTGCGCGATGCCAAGCTCTATGAGATCGGTGCAGGCACCAGCGAGATACGGCGGATGCTGATCGGGCGGGAGCTGTTCGCCAAGACGGGCTGATGAGGGACGGCGTGATGCGTGCTGTTGCTGCGCGCAGTGGGCGGTGGCATGCTTTCCCAGCAGGTCTAAACGGAGTGGATGTCATGGCGAAGGCATACTGGATTGCGATGTATCGATCCGTGAACAATCCCGAAGCACTTGCCGCGTATGCCAGGCTGTCGGGTCCGGCCATCCAGGCGGCCGGTGGACGGATCATGGTTCGCGGGACGCCTGCAAAGACCTACGAGGCAGGCATGGATCAGCGGACCGTCCTGATCGAGTTTGACAGTGTCGAGGCTGCTATCGCTGCGCACGACAGTCCCGCTTATCAGGCCGCCATGGCTGTGCTCGGCGATGGCGCCGTGCGGGATATCCGCATTGTCGAAGGTGTCGCCTAGCCGAGCTCCTGAGCAGGCGGCACGCACTGTGCAGACAAGCGCTTTTCGCCAAGAACGCTCAAGTGTTGACTTCGATGCTAGCATTGCTAGCATATTTGCGCTTTCCGGAGCAACCAATGGCAACGCTCACCATCCGCAACCTGCCCGATGAGGTGCGTGACGCCTTGCGTATCCGTGCTGCCCGCAACCGTCGCAGCATGGAAGCAGAGGCGCGCGCGAGCCTAATCGAGGCGGCGGGTCGCCCTCTGCCTGACGATAGAGACTGGAAATCGGTGGTGGCCGAGGTGCAGGCCGAGATGGCACCTTATGCCGACCGGATGGCTGGCGTTGTCGACAGCCTGATTGCGGACCGACGGCGCGAGGCTGCTCTTGAGAATGAGGAAGCCATCGTTTGGTCAAAAGACCACAGAAGCTCATGATGGCGTTTTCATGAGCGTGGTCGTGGACGCTTCAGCCGTGCTGGCGCTTCTCAAGGCCGAGAAAATTGCGGCAGAGCACCTGTCGCGCATTCCTGGCGCGACGATCAGCAGCCTGAACCTGTGCGAGGTTATCTCGAAGCAGGCATTGGCTGGCATGGATGAGGCCTCAATCCGCCGCACGTTGAAGCTGCTCAACTTCAAGGTCGCGGCATTCGATGAGGATCAGGCAGTTCGCGCCGGCTTGCTGATCACTGTCACGAGCCTTTTCGGGCTTTCGATGGGTGACCGTGCCTGCATCGCGCTTGGCGTTCAGCTGGGTTTGCCCGTCCTGACCGCAGATCAGGCCTGGGCGCGCCTGCCCCGCACGTCTGTCGAGATCATCCTGATCCGCTAAGCGCCACCGCCCTATTGCTTCAGCGGACAGGTGCTGACACCAAGCAGCGAATAGGCCGGGCAACTGCCGATCAACGCGGTCAGGATTGGCACGACGCCGATCCAGCCAACCCAGTTCCAACCCGTGCCGGGCATGATGTAACCAAGCGCGAAGGCGATCAGTGCGAGGCCCGCAATGACGCGGACAATCCGGTCGATAGTTCCGACATTGGTGGTCATGGTTGCTTCTCCAGTTCAGGGAATGAACAACACATATAAAACTTCGCATATATCGGTTTGAGGCAGATCAACCCGCTACACCGGAAATCCAAGCCTTCTCAGGTCTTCGGCGCACTTCTCCGGCGTGGTGAAATGCAAGGCGTAGAAGTCCAGCTCCGCTGCCGCATCAACATTCGCCCGGCTGTCATCAATGAAGACGCAATCTTCCGCCGTAAGCCGCTGCCGGTCGAGGAGCACCTTGAAGATCGCCGGGTCCGGTTTCAGCAGCCGTTCGTCGCCGGAGATCACCACGTCGATGAAGCTCTCCTTCAGGAACGGAAAGCGGATCTGGGTTTCGCGAAAGGTGTCGGAAGCGAAGTTCGTGATCGCGTAAAGGGGCGTGCCGATGCTTCGCAGGCGATCGAGAATACGGATCGAGCCGTCGATCTGACACGGTACCATGTCATGCCAGCAAGCGCGGAAAGAGCGGATATCGGCGGCGTGCCCGGGAAAGCGGGCAATGCCTTCAGCCTCCGCCAGCCGCCAGTCTCTGCCCTCGTCCTGCGCACGGTTCCATTCCGGCGGCAGGATGCGGGACAGAAAATCCTCGGCTGCCGCTTCGTCCATGCGCCGGCGATACAGATGCCGTGGGTCCCATTCAATCAGAACGGCTCCAATATCGAACACCACCCGCGTTGGCCGCACGCCCATGAGAAACCCCGTCCGAACCGCCAACCGCGACTCGCGACGCCGGTTATAACAGCGTTCGTGACAGACTTTTCAGCAGGCGGGGCTGGTCACACCGTTGCGTGTCACGAACTCATTCCCGCGCGGTCGCATGTACAACGAGTCGTTCAGCGCGATTGGCCCGGTGATGTTGTAGCCCACCGCCGGCGTGTAGCTGTAGGTGACCTCCGCGAAAATCACGGAGGTGTTGGGCACGCGAAGTGCAGCCGGCACGTTCAGCGCTCCGCCAGGGCTGGGTCCGGGCGAAGCAGCCATGCAGCGGGAGTGCTTGGTCAGGCTGCCGCTGCCCTCGCTCCAGTCCACATAACCTGACCCATCCGCCTTGAAGCGCACGCTGGTGAAGCGGTAGCCCGCAGCTGATGTCTTGAAGGGCGACATGATCGGCTTGCCCGCCGCGAAGATGTCATTGCGGTCGGAATCGGTGATGTCGTTGGGACGCGAGGCGAGGTCTGCCATGACGCGGGCTGTCATCGTCACCTTGCGCGCGGCACGCAGGCCGTTGGTCGTCTCATGCAGCATGAAGTACATGCCGATCAGGATGGGAATAATCAGGGCGAACTCGATGGCGGCGATGCCATCCTCGCTGCGGCGAAAGCGGCGGAGGATGCCCTGTGCAGTCCTTGTGGGGCGTGTCGCGTTGGTCATTGTCAGCCCTCAGTTCTCGACGCGGAATGCGGTGCTGGCCCAGAGCTCGATGCCCTTGCCGTGACGCGGTCCGCTTTCGCTGATCTTGAAGCCTTGGAACGGATAGGGGTAGCTCACGGTAAGGACCACGACCGAGCCGCGCGCGCCGAATGAGCAGCCGCCGCTGGCGAAGTTTGCTGAAGCTCCCGATCCGGAGAAGGACGTGAGCGGTGTCGCGCTGATCGTGACAGAACCGATGTCCATGAATTTCGGAAGCTGGCGCTGAAGTTCGTTCTTGAACTCGGTGCAGATGTTTCCGGCGGGCAAGCTCTGTGTCAGCACCTTGCGGCTGGCGTTGAAGAGGGCATCCTCGAGCGTGCGGCTGGCGAAGAAGAAGATGGCCAGTTCAAGCACGGCCATGATCATGCCGAAAAATGGCATGGCAACAATGGCGAACTCGACCGCGGTCGCGCCTTCCTGCTGCTTGCGGAAGCGGCGAAACAAGCTTCTCCGTCCGCTCCCGGTTGGTGTCGAATTCGAGCCCATGCCCAGCATCCCCAATTGCATCTCGGAGACTAGCTGGAAAATCTTACTGCTTTGTCTTTCCGAATGCGCTGTGGCGGGGCTTCAGCTGTGAGTTTTGCTTAACCTTAAGCAATCCTGTTGCGATCAGCGGCTGGGAGCAGCCGATTGCTGACCGGCAGCGAGTGCGTTGCGCACGCCAACCTGGCCGCTCGTCTTGCCGAAGTGCTTATCGGAGTCGCCCAACGCCACCGTCGGCTGACAACTGGGGCTGCAGGCGTAGGTTTCTGCATCCACGCCGCGGTAGACGGTCACGCGGTTGCGGCCCATTGCTTCCACACGCAGCCAGCTTTCCGAGATCAGCTTGCCCTGATCGTCGAGCGCCAGAAGGTTGGTCTCGCCGAAGTTCTTGCCGGTCAGCACCATCACGCCATTCTTCTGGACCGTGACGTCGGCGATTGCCGGGTTGCCTACAACGACCATCGAGGTTTTTTCCGGCGCGCGGATGATAGTCGCGCGGTCAAGCGTCAGCGCGATGGTGTCGCTGGCGAAAGCGGCTGCGGTCGTGGCGCACAGGGCGACAGCGGCGAGCGTGAGGCGAAGGGCGCGTGCCATGGATGCTCCGGAAAACGAGTTCTCTCTCTTTCCGGACGTTAAACGAAGGTGGTGAACGAACAGCTAATCCGCCGCTCAGGTCTCGACGATGGCCCTTAAGGCGCTCGGGCTCTCCTGCTTCTGCCCTTCGGCGCCTGCCATGAACTGTGCCCGGGCAAGAGCCGCAAAGCGGCCGCCTTCCGCGATCAGGCTCTCGAAGTTGCCGTATTCCTGGATGCGGCCCTGGTCGAACACGAGGATGCGGTCGGCATTGCGGATGGTGGAAAGGCGGTGCGCGATGATGAAAGTGGTGCGACCGGTGCGCACCTCGTCCAGCGCCATCTGCAGCTTCTGCTCGGTCGAGGCGTCGAGCGCCGAGGTGGCCTCGTCGAGGATCATGATCGGCGGATCCTTGAGCAGGGCGCGGGCGATGGACAACCGCTGACGTTCGCCGCCCGACAGAGAGCGGCCGCGCTCGCCGACAATGGTCATCAGCCCCTCCGACTGGCGGGAGATGAAATCCGTCGCCTGCGCGCGTTCGATGGCGGTGCGCATTTCCTCCACACTGGCTTCAGACTTGCCGATGCGCAGATTGTCCTCGATGGAGCGGGCGAACAGCATCGGCTCCTGGAAGACGACGCCGATGTTCTGGCGCAGCGAGCCGACCGTGTAATCTCGGATATCGACGCCGTCGATGAGGATGCGGCCCGACTGCGGATCGAACGCCCGGTGGAGAAGCCCGAGTGTCGTCGATTTGCCCGAGCCTGTCGCGCCGACCAGCGCCACCGTCTCACCCGGCTCCACGGTGATGAAGAGGTCGGCTACGGCGGTCTTCTTGCCGTCATACGAAAAACTGACGTTGTCGAACTGGATGCGGCCCTTGAAGCGCGGAGCCTCCACCGCGTTCGGATTGTCGCGGACGGCGGGCAGCGTGTCGGTGATATCAAAGAACTCGCGCATCTTGGGGGCCTGCATCAGCAG
>JBOFUS010000315.1:0-3885 GCA_051652685.1 Beijerinckiaceae bacterium | reverse complement strand
TGGCGATGCGCTTTTCCTGCGCTTCAAGCGCGCGCTTTGCCTCCCGCCACGCACGGTGAAGCCTTGCCACTTCCTCCGCCTGGGGTTGCAGGCGTCCAAAGGCATCGACCAGCGTGCGGTGCTGGGCGGGATCGGACAGTGCCCGATCATCGTGCTGACCATGGATCTCGACCAGCGCCTGCCCGATCTGCCGCAAGGTCTGCACGCTGACAGGCTGATCGTTGACGAAGGCGCGGGTGCGCCCGTCCGGCATCTGCACACGGCGCAGGATAAGATCGCCGTCGTCGCCGACGCCCGCCTCTGTTGCCAGCCGCCGCGCAGGGTGGGCAAGCGGCAGGTCGAAGCTGGCCGTAACCTGCCCCTGCGCGCTGCCCTCGCGCACCAGCCCACCGTCGCCGCGCCCGCCGAGCGCCAGCGCGAAAGCGTCAAGCAGGATCGACTTGCCGGCACCCGTTTCGCCGGTCAGCACGAGCAGACCCGCCTCGACCGAAAGGTCGAGGCGGTCGATCAGCACGATGTCGCGAATGGAAAGTCGGGCCAGCATTCCCGGCGTTCTCGCATGCCGTCAGATTCGGGAAAAGGCCGGGTTGTGCGAGAGTGCGCCTAAAGCAGCCCGACGCCGCGCCGGAAACCGTCGAAAGCACGGCTGATCCAGGAGCCACGGTCCTCGCGCGGCTCAACGCCGCCGCTCTGGAGCAGCGAATACGCATCTTTGTACCACGCGCTGTCCGGGAAGTTATGGCCCAGCACCGCCGCCGCCGTCTGCGCCTCGGGCACGATGCCCATCGCCATATAAGCCTCGGTGATGCGCATCAGGGCTTCTTCGGTGTGGCGCGTGGTCTGGTACTTCACCAGCACCTCGCGGAAACGGTTCACCGCACCGGGATAGTTGCGCTGCTTGAGATAATAGCGCCCGACATCCATTTCCTTGCCGGCAAGCTGGTCGCGGGCCACGGCGACGCGCTGGCGGGCGTCGGGGACGTATTCCGACTGCGGCCACTTGCGAATCAACTCGTCCATGGTGAGCAGTGCGCGGGCTGAGCGCTCCTGATCGCGCGTCACATCCGGGATCTGGTTGAAGTATGACATGCCGACCAGATACTGCGCGTATGCCGCATCCTTGTCGGCAGGGTAGAGGGAGACAAACCGTCGCCCGTTGGAAATGGCGTCCTCGTAGCTGCGCCCTTCAAAACTCGCAAAAGTGATGAGCAGGAGGCTGCGGCGCGACCAGTTGGTATACGGATACTGCTTGTCTACTTCCTGGAACTTCTTCGTGGCCGCATCGAAGTTGCGGGCCTGAAGCCGCGCAAGTCCATCGTTGAACAGCACTTCCGCCGGCTCTTCCTTGCCAAGATCGGTGGCCGCTTTCGGAGACGCGAACGGATTGAACGAGGACACGGTCTCGGACAAGGTCTCGCAGCCGGAAACGGCCATGGACAACACGGCGACGGCAAGCAGCCGGCTCACAGAACGCTTGTTCAGGAAAATCAACGCAGTCGCCCCATCAAAATCACGCATCAACTCCGCAAACCCTGCCATGCGAAGCCCGACATGGCAAGAATTAGCCGCTGCGAGCGCCTGCGTTGTGTCGCCCCCGCTCCTGTCGAAACGACATCATCATGGCCGATCCATGGCGATATCTGCGGCAACAGGCTTGACCGTTCAGGTCTTGTCAGGTGCGTAGGCCACAGAAGCGGCAATGCCCGTTTCCATGTGGCGGACCGATACGCGCTGAGGCGCGGCTTCCCGTATCTCGTAGGCCGAACGGTCTGCAAACAATGCACCGAGCACGGCGGCATTCATCCTGTGCCCGGGACAATACGCCCGGTAGCAGCCTTCGATCGCAGCACCGGCCAGTGAAAGATCTCCGATCGCGTCCAGAATCTTGTGACGGACGAACTCGTCCTGATAGCGCAGGCCTTCCGGATTGATCACCCGATCGTCACCAATCGCGACGGTGTTCTCGAGCGAAGCTCCAAGTGCGAGGTTCTTCTTCCAGAGGAATTCCACGTCCTTCATGAAGCCGAAGGTGCGGGCACCGCCAATCTCGTTGCGGAAGACGTCCGGCGTAATCTGGGCAAAGCGCCGCTGCCGGCCAATCACGGGTGTTGGAAAGTCGATCTCGACATCCATCTGGTAGCCGCCTGAACTCGGCCCGAGCTCGGCCCAGCAGCGCCCCTGCTCGACCCGTACGGTCTTGAGTACCCTGAGCACGCGACGCGAGCGGCGCTGGGTCCGGATACCGACGCTGTCGATAGCCTCGACGAAGACACGCGAGCTGCCATCAAGGATCGGCACCTCCGGCCCGTCGATCTCGACGGTCACGTTGTCAATGCCCAGGCCAACAAGAGCCGCCATCAGATGTTCGATGGTGGAGACCGATGCGCCCGAGGGCTCGGCGATCACAGTGCACAGCTCCGTCGCCGTCACGCAACTGCGGCTGGCGCGGATGAGGCGCTCTTCGCCCCCGGGAAGCCCGGTCCGCAGGAAGCGAACGCCGAGGTCGGTGTCCGCAGGCAGAAGATGGATGGTGACGGGTGCGCCACTATGGACGCCGATCCCTGTCAGCGAAACCCGATCCTGCAACGTGGTCTGGAGCAAGGCGTTGACCTCTCTCGAGCGTGTTGCGAAAGCTCTTGAGGAGCTTATCCACGCTGTTTTCTATGAAACCCCGCGTCGACCGGATAACCACCAGAGCCGACGCAGCGCGCGCCTTTCTGGCGACGGGCGGAAACTAACCCTTTCGATTCAGACGGCAAAATCACGCTTTCTTACCATCTGTAACACCTTTTGGTCACAATTTCCTCTCGCAGGAAACGTCAGATAGTCTCTTTGAAACAATAGATTAGGCCCGGCGACAAGCACCGGGCCTTGTGAATTACCGCCATGTGAACCCTGTCAATCAATTCGCCTGGCGGCGCAGGAAGGCCGGAATTTCAAGCTGATCATCCTCGATCGAACGGGGTGTCGTACGCCCGACCGAATCAAGCTGGCCAGCTGCGGCGCGCTGCGGCTGGGGCTGAACCGGGCGACGCGCGGCAGAGGCCGCAGCTTGCGCTGGCTCGGCTTCAGCCTCATCAATCTGATCGTCGCGGCGGCCGAGACCAACAGCAGCAAGGCGCTGCAGCAAGGTCATGCGGCGGGCTTCTGCCGGCGGCGCTGCGGGTGCGGCGTCCGGCTGCGCGGCGGCACGGATCTGGTCCTGCGCCACGGTCGGGAAGTCCTCCACGCGCGGCATTCTGGCAGGACGGACCACAGGCCCGCGTGCCTCGGCATCGACGACAGTTTTCAGCTCCGCCTCGATGGCGGCTGAGAAATCCGAAGCAGATGCAGCAGCAAGAGACGCTTCTGAAAACGCAGGGACGGCCAGGCTTTCTGTCGTCTCAACCGAAGACGCAGTTTCGACGGTGGTGGTTTCAACAGGAGCGGTCAGGACCGGAACAGCTTCGACCGGAGCTGGCTGAAGCTGCGCGGTGCGCATCAGTGGCAGCGTCACTGGCTCGGAAACAGCCGGTGCGACAGGGCGTGGCGCGACCTGGCTACGCAGGCGCTGTGCGGCCTCCAGAATGCGCGGATCAACCGCCTTCACAGGTTCGATCGCATCGATGGACGCGCGGTCAATGCCAGTGGCGACGACCGAGACACGGATGATGCCGTCGAGGCTCTCGTCCTGGGTGGCACCCAGAATAATGTTGGCCTCCGGGTCCACTTCCTCGCGGATGCGGGTCGCGGCTTCGTCAAGCTCGTAGAGCATCATGTCCTTGCCGCCGGTGATGGAGATGAGCAGGCCCTTCGCGCCCTTCATCGACACCTCGTCCAGCAGCGGGTTGGCGATTGCGGCTTCCGCCGCCATCAGCGCACGCTTGTCGCCGGTGGCTTCGCCTG
>JBOFUS010000314.1:0-12180 GCA_051652685.1 Beijerinckiaceae bacterium | reverse complement strand
GTGGCACATTGCCCGTCAGGACCGGTGAGGAGTTGAACCCGTGAGCGCAGCCGAGAAGCAGGCCGGAGACCTTTCCGTCGAAGACCTTTCCGTTCTCGTCGAAAAGACGGCGGAGGCGGCAGCGGAATCGCTGTCGAAGGCGAAGGCGGCCATTTCCGAGGTGATCTTCGGACAGGAAGAGGTGGTCGAGCGCGTGCTGATCACCATTCTCTCCGGCGGGCACGGCCTGTTGGTCGGCGTGCCGGGCCTTGCCAAGACGAAGCTGGTGGAGACGCTCGGCACCGTGCTTGGCCTTGATGCCAAGCGCGTGCAGTTCACGCCGGATCTGATGCCGTCCGATATTCTCGGCACGGAAATTCTCGATCAGGCTGCGGATGGCAAGCGGTCGTTCCGCTTCATCAAGGGACCTGTCTTCGCGCAGCTGCTGATGGCCGACGAGATCAACCGCGCCAGCCCACGTACGCAATCGGCGCTCTTGCAGGCCATGCAGGAGCAGTTTGTCACCATCGCCGGCGCACGGCACGATCTTCCAAAGCCCTTCCATGTGCTGGCCACCCAGAACCCGCTGGAGCAGGAAGGCACCTATCCCCTGCCAGAGGCGCAGCTGGATCGTTTCCTGCTCCAGATCGACGTCGACTATCCCAGCCGTGATGCCGAGCGCCGCATGCTGATCGACACCACAGGAGCCGAGGGCGCAAAGGCACGCAACGCCCTGACATGGGAGGAGCTGATGACGGCGCAGCGTCTCGTCCGCCGGTTGCCGGTCGGCGAAAAGGTGGTGGACGCGATCCTTGATCTCGTTCGCGCCGCCCGCCCCGGCGAGAAGGGTCCGGGCGAGGCCCTGTCCTGGGGTCCGGGTCCCCGCGCCAGCCAGGCGCTGATGCTGGCCACCCGCGCCCGTGCGCTGCTTGACGGTCGGCTTGCGCCCTCCATCGACGACGTAAAGGCGCTGGCGGAGCCCGTCCTGAAGCACCGCATGGCGCTGGCATTCGCCGCCCGTGCGGAGGGCAAGACCATCAAGGGCGTCGTGGACAGCCTCGTCGAGCGGTTGGGTTAATCCCCGTTGCTCACCCCCCGCGCCATCGACATCCCCCAGCGCCTCGGCGAGACCGATATCCGCCGCGCGGCGGATGGGCTTGCAGGCTCATTGCCACGCCTGATGGCTGAGGCGCGTCGCGCGGCAGCGACTGTCGTCGCCGGATTGCACGGGAGGCGAAAGGCTGGACAGGGCGAGACATTCTGGCAGTTCCGCCCGTTCCAGTCCGGCGAAGGTGCAAGCCGGGTTGATTGGCGGCGTTCGGCGCGCGACGATCATCTTTATGTGCGGGAGCGCGAGTGGGAAGCCGCGCAGGCGGTCCATATCTTCATCGATCGCTCGGCGAGCATGGACTACCGCTCGTCGGGCGCATCCGTGACCAAGAGCGAGCGCGCCATTGTGCTGGGTCTGGCCCTTTCCGACATGCTGGTGCGCGGTGGCGAGCGCGTGGCGCTGATGGGCGCGATGCAGCCGACCGCCTCACGACGCATCATCGACAAGCTCGCTGACGCCATGCTGCTCGTGCCTGACTTCGGCCGCGAGATGCCGGCGGGACCGCTGCCACCCCGCGCGGAGGCCGTGATCATCAGTGATTTCATCGCGCCGCTGGATGTCCTGACACGCCAGATGCGCGCTGTCGCCAGCCGCGGCGCGCGCGGCCAGCTGCTGCTGGTCAGCGATCCGGCGGAGGAGAGTTTTCCGTTCCACGGTCAGACGGAGTTTGTCGATCCCGAGGGCGGGTTCCGGCTGCGGCTGGGTGAGGCCGGTGCTGTGAAGGCTGTTTATGCCGAGCGGCTGGCCGCGCATCGCGAGGGCTTGCGCCGCATTGCTTCGGGTCTGGGCTGGGGCTTCCAGCGCCATGTCACGGATGGTGCGGCTAGTGCGGCATTGCTCGCGCTGTCGATGCATATGTCTGCGGGGGGGACAGCTCAATGATCGGGTTGCCCCTCGCCTTCACCGTGCCGCTGGTGCTGGCCGCACTCGCGGCTCTGCCGGTGCTCTACTGGCTGTTGCGCATGACGCCGCCGCCGCCGAACCGCGCCGTACTGCCGACACTGCCGCTGGTGCGCGATCTGGATCCGCGCGAGGAGACACCGGCACGCACGCCATGGTGGCTGCTCCTGCTCAGGCTGCTGCTCGCAGCATTGGTGATCCTTGCGATGGCCGGGCCACTCTGGAACCCCGATCCGGAAGCGCGCGTGGGGCGCGGCCCGCTGCTCGTGGTGATCGACGACAGCTGGAGTGCAGCGCCGGACTGGAAACTCCGGACGGAGCGTGCCGCCGCCCTTATGGAAAGCGCCGGGGCATCCGGCCGGGCGGTCGTGCTGAGGCCCGTTTCCGCCGACCCGGTCGATATCGTGCCGGGAGCCGCTGCCCGCGCGCTCGACCAGTTGCGCAGCCTGCAACCGCGTCCGCACAGCCTTGATCGCAAGCGCCAGGAACAGGCAGTGCGCACCTTCGCCGAGCGCAATGCGGAAGGTGCGGTCGCGTGGATCACCGATGGCGTGAGCGCGCTCGACGACCGCGATGCCCTCGCCCGCCTTGCATCCACGCTGGGCGACCGGCTTGTCGTCTATGCTGCTGACCAGCCCGGCGCATTCGGCCTTGCCCAGCCACTTAACCAACCGGACGCGCTCACCGTGCGCGTGTTGCGGGCGGCAACCAGCGGCACGCCGGCCGTCTCCCTCCGGGCGCTGGACGCCAGGGGCCGCGCCGTGGCGGAAGGTTCCGCGACCTTCCCGGCCGATGGGCTTGAGGCTCTCGCCCGCATCGAGGCCCCATTGGAAATCCGCAACGACATCGCCCGCATCGATATCGTGGGCCATGCATCGGCAGGTGCGGTGACGCTGCTCGACGGACGCAACAAGCGCCGCCGCGTCGGCATCGTTAGCGGTGAGACAGTGGACACAGCGCAGCCGCTGCTTTCCTCGCAGTATTTCATCAGCCGCGCGCTCGGCCCCTATGCAGACGTGCGCGAGGCGCCGCGCGGCGCACCGGACCCTGTCGGCCGGCTGATCGAGGACGGGGCGCGGGCCATCATCCTCGCGGACGTCGGCACCATTGCCGGGCCGACGCTGGAGAAACTGACGGCGTTCGTTGACGGCGGCGGCGTGCTGATCCGCTTCGCCAGCCGCCGCGTTGCAGCGCCCACCGACAAGCTGCTGCCCGTGCGCCTGCGCCGCAGCGAGCGTGTGATGGGAGGTGCCTTGTCCTGGGATACGCCACGCAAGCTCGCAAGCTTTGCCGTCGATGGTCCCTTTGGTGGGCTTGCCATTCCGGCTGACGTGACGGTGACGCAGCAGGTTCTGGCAGAACCGGAAGCGGCGCTGACCGAGAAGACCTGGGCAGCACTCGAGGACGGCACGCCGCTGATCACCGGCGAACGGCGCGGCAAGGGCGTCGTCGCGCTCTTTCATGTCACGGCTGACACCGGCTGGTCGTCGCTGCCGCTATCGGCGGCTTTCGTCGAGACATTGCGGCGGCTTTCGGCGCTGGCCTCCACCGACGCGGACGCAGCCGCCGGCGACACACAAACGGCGGAGGGCGCGGCCCGCGCCGCCGCCACACTTGCTCCGCTTCGCCAGCTCGACGGTTTTGGCACGTTCCAACCACCGGCGGCGACGACCGAGCCCGCACCGCGCAACTTCATCGAGCCCGCGAGCGCCAGGCATCCGCCCGGCTTTTATGGAACGGCCGATGCGCCGCTGGCAATCAATACGCTTGGACCCCGCGCCAGCCTTGCGGCGCTGGATCTGACAGGTGTGGGCGCGCGCGCGCTTGTGGCCCGTCCCGCGACGGACCTCAGGCCGCATCTGCTGACGCTGGCGCTGTTGCTTTTCCTCGTCGATGCGCTGGCGTCGCTCTGGCTGTCCGGCGCGCTTGCACGGCTGCGTCGCCGCGCCGCCATCGCCGCGCTGGTTGCCGCCGCAGCATTGCTGAATCCGCTGCCGGATGCCGCGCTTGCGCAAACCACGCCCCCCCCAGGCGACCGCATGCCCAGCTTCCGGGCGGACGACATCGAATCATCGCTGGTCACGCGGCTCGCCTACGTGATCACCGGTGACCGCGAGGTGGACGAGATCAGCCGGCAGGGCCTGCAAGGGCTGTCGCGTGCGCTTGGCAGCCGCACGGCGCTTGACCCCGGCGAGCCCATCGGTGTCGATCCGGCGCGGGACGAACTCGCCTTCTATCCCCTGCTCTACTGGCCGATGACGGCGAACCGGCCGGCCCCCGCCGAGGCCGCGATTCGCCGCATTGATGCCTACATGAAGAACGGCGGCACCATCCTCTTCGACACCCGCGACGCGCAGGTGTCGCGCGGACCGGAGGCGACCACGCCCGAGACGCGGCTGCTGAGGCAGATCCTTGCCGGAATCGACGTGCCTGATCTGGAGGCGGTGCCCAAGGACCACGTGATCACCAAGACGTTCTACATCCTCGACAGCTTCGTCGGCCGCCACGTGACGGGCCGCACCTGGATCGAGACGCTGCAGCGCAGCCAGGATCAGGACCGCACTCGGCCGGCACAGGCGGGCGACAGGGTTTCGCCCATCATCATCACCGGCAATGACATGGCAGCCGCCTGGGCGGTGGATCGCCTCGGCCAGCCGCGCTTTCCTCTGGTGCCCGGCGCGCCCCGCCAGCGCGAGATGGCGCTGCGCGGTGGTGTCAATATCGTGATGTACGCGATGACCGGCAACTACAAGGCCGACCAGGTCCATGTGCCAGCACTCCTCGAACGGCTGGGGCAATAGACCATGGACCGGCTGAGCCTCTCGTTTGCACCGTTCATCCCGCTCTGGGCGTTGATCGCGCTTGGCGTTGCAGCGCTCGTGCTGGCGCTGCTCGCGCTCTTCGCGCGGCAGAAGGGCGCTTGGCTGCGGGCACTCGCCTTCGCGCTGCTCATCGCAGCACTCGCCAATCCGGCGGTCGTGTCGCTCGAGCGCGACAAGCTGACCGACGTGGTCGCGGTGCTTGTCGATCGCAGCGGCAGCCAGACGCTGGACGAACGGATGGCGCATACTGACAAGGCGCTGGCCGATGTCCGCCGCCAGCTGGAGGCCCGGCCGAACACAGAGGTCCGCGTCATTGACGTGGTCGAGCGCGATACTGACGGCGACGGTACGCGGCTGTTCGAGGCGCTTCAGGCGGGCCTGTCCGACACGCCGCCGGAGCGCGTCGCCGGCGTCATCGCCATCACCGATGGCCGTGCCCATGACATCCCTGGCGGGGCGCGGGCGCTGGGCTTTGAAGCCCCATTCCACGCGCTGATCTCGGGCCGCGCCAACGAACGCGACCGCCGGCTCGAGGTGATCGAGGGCCCCCGATTCAGCATCGTCGGCAAGGACGCAGCCATTGTGGTGCGCGTTGTCGATACCGGGCTGGAAGCTCCACGCCCGGCCGAGGTCGTGGTCAAGGTTGGCGGTCAGGTCGTCAGTCGGCGGCTGGCGCAACCGGGGCAGACGCTGCGTTTCAACGTGCGCATTGCGCACGCCGGACTTAACCTGATCGAGATCGAGGCGCAGCCGGTCGACAATGAACTGACACTGCTGAACAACACCGCCGTCCTGCAGGTCGAGGGCGTGCGTGACAGGCTGAAGGTGCTGCTGGTATCGGGCGAGCCACATGCCGGCGAGCGCACCTGGCGCAACCTGCTCAAGGCCGATGGCAACGTCGAGCTGGTGCATTTCACCATCCTGCGCCCGCCGGAGAAGCAGGACGGCACGCCGATCAATGAGCTGGCGCTGATCGCGTTTCCGACGCGCGAGCTCTTCATCCAGAAGATCGGCGAGTTCGACCTCATCATCTTTGATCGCTACGCCAACCAGAGCATCCTGCCCGCGCTCTACTTCGAGAATATCGCCCGCTATGTGCGCGATGGCGGCGCGGTGCTGATTGCGGCGGGAAGCGAGTTCGCCGGACAGGGCACCATCGCCAACACGCCGTTGCAGCAAATTCTGCCGGCGCGGCCGAGCGGTGGCCAGATCGAGCGGGCCTATCTGCCCCGCGTGTCGAAGCTTGGCGAACGCCATCCCGTCGGCCGCGCCCTGCCGGGCTGGAACCCGGAGAACCCGCAATGGGCCCCGTGGTTCCGGCTGGTGAATGCCACGGCGCGCGGCGGGCAGACGGTGATGACCGGTCCCAGTGATGCGCCCCTGCTGGTACTGGACCGGGCAGACAAGGGCCGCGTCGCGCTCCTCCTGTCAGATCACGCGTGGCTCTGGGCGCGCGGTTTCGGCGAGGGCGGCCCCTACATCGACATGCTGCGCCGCCTTGTTCACTGGCTGATGAAGGAGCCGGAGCTGGACGAGGAGGCGCTGCGCATGACCGCGCGCGGCCGCAGCCTCGTCATCGAGCGGCAGACACTCGCCGAGACCGCGAATGATCTGCGCCTTGTCGGGCCGGATGGCGAAGAGTTCCGCCTGACGCCGAACCAGGCCGAGCCTGGACTTTTCCGCGCACAGTTCACGGCGCGTCGTACAGGGCTCTACCGCGTCATCGACGGAGACCGCGTCGCATTCGCCAATGTCGGACCGGCCAATCCGCGCGAATTCCGGGAGGTGACGAGCAGCGAGGAACCGCTGCGCGCGCTGGCCGAGGCGACGGGCGGCGGCGTCCGCCGCCTCGACCAGCGGGGCGCGGTGAGCGTGCCGCGCATTGTCGATATTCGCAGCGGCGCGCGCTTCTCAGGCGGCGACTTCATCGGGCTGAAGCCAGCGGAAGCCTATGTGGTCAAGGGTGCGAACCTCTTGCCGCTGGCGCTGGGCTTCCTCGGTTTGCTGCTGCTGCTGGGGGCAGTGCTGCTGGCCTGGCTGCGTGAGGGTCGCAGCCGTTCGCCGCGCGTCGCCTGACCGCATGCCGCTGCAGAACCGCGTCGATCCGTTGGGTCGTCTCGTGGCAACGCCTGCGCGCGGAACGCTCATGGGCAATCGCGGCGGGCGCATCCATGATCCGGACACGCGTCTGATGTCAGGCAGAATACAGGCCTCGCGCCAATGGATCTGCTGTCGCCTGTCGTTCAAGAGACGGCGGCGCGCAGTCTGGGGCAACAGCTATACTGAACTTTTCTTCCGCGACGAGACGACAGCACTCGCGGCCGGGCATCGGCCTTGCTTCGAATGCCGTCGTGAGGATGCGCTGGCATTTGCCGAGGCCTGGGGCCATGCCCATGGCATCCCCAGACCTTCCGCCCCGGAAATGGACCGCGTCCTTGACGTCGAACGCCGGCAAGGACGCCAGAAACGGCTCCACCTCTTGCCCGCTGCAACGCTGCCGGACGGCGCAATGCTGATCAGCGGCAACGATCCCTGCATCCTGCGGGGCGAGAGACTCTACCGCTGGCGCTTCGACGGCGACGGCGAAAGCGTTTCACTCGACCGTGGCAGCGTTGCCCTCGTCATCACGCCGCCATCCATTGTTGCCGTCCTTTCTGCTGGCTATCGGGCGCAATGCTTGTGAGGGCACGAACAGGGTGATAGCGAACGCGCTGCACACCGAGAGGCAAGATTGAAAGTTCTGGTCACAGGAGCCGCAGGCTTCATCGGCTCACATGTGGCCAAGGCCCTGCTCCAGCGGGGCGATGATGTCGTCGGCGTCGACAATCTCAATGCATATTACGATCCGGCGCTGAAGCAGGCGCGCCTTGACTGGCTTCGGCCCCATGCGCGTTTCCGCCTGATCGAGGCTGATGTGGCGGATCGCGATGTGATGCTCGGTCTCGCCACAGACCAGCCCGACATCACCGGGATCGTCCACCTCGCCGCACAGGCCGGCGTCCGGCACTCGCTGGTCGACCCTTACACCTACGTCGATTCCAACGTGATGGGGCAGGTCGTGATGTTCGAGATGGCCAAGCGCCTTATGGCCTGCGGCAATCTTGTCTACGCCTCCTCATCGTCAGTCTACGGCCGCAACCAGACACAGCCATTCTCGACCGCGCACGAGGTGAGCAAGCCATCGTCGATCTATGCTGCGACGAAGCTTGCCTGCGAGCATTTGGCGGAGGCCTATAGCTGGAGCTTCGGAATTCCGTCGATCGGGCTCAGGTTCTTCACCGTCTATGGCCCTTGGGGCAGGCCGGACATGGCCGCCTATCTCTTTGCCGATGCGATATCGAAGGGAAAGCCGATCTCGGTGTTCAACCATGGCGTCATGAGGCGAGACTTCACCTATATCGACGACATCGTCTCGGGTGTGATCGCCGCGCTGGACAGACCACCTGCCACCCCAAAGGAGCCGGGCCTGACCCGGCACAAGGTCTACAATCTGGGGAACAATCGCCCGGAGGAACTGATGGACTACATCGCCGTTATCGAGCGAGAGCTTGGCCGTGTCGCCCAGAAGAATTTTGAACCGCTTCAGATTGGCGATGTGCTGGAGACATCCGCCGACATCAGCGAGAGCATGCGCGATCTGGGCTACGCACCGCTGACACCGATCAGTGAAGGACTGCCGCGTTTCATCGCATGGTTCAAGCACTACCACGGCCTGAGCTGAAGAGGCTCGCCGCGCCATGTGCGGAATCGCCGGATTTTTCCTGACATCCCCCGGCGATGATGGCGCGCTCGCGGTGCGCGCGCGTGCCATGAACGCGGCCATCGCCCATCGCGGTCCCGATGGTGATGGCATCTGGACGGATGGGGCTGCCGGCGTGGCACTCGCGCACCGGCGTCTGGCAATCATCGACCTTACGCCGACCGGCCGGCAGCCCATGCTGTCGGCATCCGGACGGCACGCCATCGTCTACAATGGCGAGCTCTACAACTATCGCGCGTTGCGCGCCGAACTCGCCGCCGAAGGTGTGGTCTTCCGGGGTGAATCCGACACGGAAGTGCTGATCGAGGCTTGGGAACACTGGGGGCAGGAGCGCACGCTCCGCAAGCTGAACGGCATGTTCGCCTTCGCCATTCTCGACAGGAAAGAGAGAAGCCTCACGCTGGCGCGTGACCCGTTCGGCATCAAGCCTCTCCTGTGGTTCAGGACCGGCGAAGGTTTCTTCTTTGCTTCGGAACTGCAGGCGCTGGAGCGCGATCCGGCCTGTCCACGCGTCATCGATGAAGGCTCGCTCGCCGCCCTTCTCCAGGGCGGGTGTATTCCGGCACCAATGACGATCTACCGCGATGTCCAGAAGCTCGAACCGGGATCACTGCTGAAGCTCGATGCATCCGGCGCACCTATGGTCTCCCGTTACTGGTCTCCCGTACAGGCGGCACTGGAAGCTCCGGCGCTCTGGCGTGACGCCAACTTCAACGATCTTGTCGATCAGACCGAGAAACTTGCTTCGGACGCCGTCGCTGGCCAGATGGTGGCCGATGTTCCCTTCGGGGCGTTTCTCTCCGGCGGCATCGACTCGTCCTATGTCCTGGCCCTCATGCAAAAGAATGCCTCGCGCCCGGTCGACAGCTTTACCATCGGGTTCGAGGAGAAAGAGTGGGACGAATCGCCAGACGCTGCAGCCGTTGCGGCGCATCTCGGCGCGCGTCACCAAGTTCTCATGGCTTCAGGAGCGGATGCGCTAGGCATCGCGACCGAAGCGGCTGGGGTCTACGATGAACCGTTCGCCGATTCTTCGCAGATTCCGACGCTGTTGCTTTGTCGGCTGACGCGAGAACACGTGACGATGGCGCTTTCCGGCGATGGCGGAGATGAAGTTTTCTGCGGATATCGGCGCTATGGCTGGGGGCTGTCCCTCAACAGCATCCGTTCATCGCTTCCGCGACCAATGCTTGCATTGGCCGCGTCCGCGATGGCGGCTTCAGCTCCATTTGCGGGTGCGCACGGCAGCAGGCTTTCGCGCGCGGCAGCAATTCTCGCCGAACCAGAACTTCTCGCTGGTTACCGTGGTTTCCTTGCTGGAACGCAAACACCCGGCGCCTATCTGTTGTCCAGGTCAGATAAAGCAGCCGTAGCCCCGATGAAAGGAGACTTCTCAAATATTCGCGATCCGCTGACACTTTTCCAGTGCAATGACGCTATGAACTACCTGACTGACGATATTTTGACCAAAATCGACAGGGCGAGCATGTCTGTTGGCCTTGAAGTCCGGGTTCCGTTGCTTGATACTCGACTGTGGAGTTTGGGGATGGCGACACCGCCGGACTGGCGTTGGCGCAAGAACAAGGGAAAACAATTGCTGCGTGCGGCGCTTGAACGGCATATCCCTGCCGATATGATCAACAGACCGAAACGCGGCTTTGCCATTCCCCTTGCAGCGTGGTTGCGCGGTCCGCTTCGCCCCTATGCTGCGGATCTTTTTGCCAGTTCCGCCTTTCGCAACGCAGGATTGTTTTCGCTGCCTGCTGTTGACCGACTTTGGCACGCGCATCTTTCAGGCCGGACGAGCCATGCTCCGCTCCTCTGGTCTATCCTGATGTTCAGCGCATGGGCGGGACGCGCCCGCAATGTCTGAACGCAAGCGCATCCCTGTCGTTGTCGCTGGACCGCCCATGCGGACAGGCGGAACCGAGCAACATCTGCTGCATATCCTGCCCGCGCTGGCACAGCGTGGCTTCGATATCAGCATCGTTCTGCTCGAAAAGGGCGGGGCACTTGAACCCCGGCTGCGGGCCGAGCCCGTCGAGGTCATCGTCTCTTCGATCCGAACACCCAGACCCTTGCGGACATACCAGCAGGCGCGGCTGATCGCAGCTGCTGTGCGCCGCTCAGAGGCATCGGTGGTTCATGCGTTCCTGAGTGAGCCATTTCTGGCTGCTGCCCTGGCATCCGGCATCGGTGTTCGGCCGCGCCCGAAACTGATCCATGCGCGGCGCAGCCTGGCGTTCTATGCCGCGCAACACCCCGTCGTCAGCGCGATCGAACGGGGATTGCATCGCTATGCGGACGTCCTGCTTGGAAACTCCGAGGCCGTCGCCCGCGAGTTGCGGCAGGAATCCGGGGCACCGCAGAAGGTGGGCATGATCCACAACGGCCTGCCAATCGGCGCGCTGGCGAATCCCGAGGAGCGGGATGCAGCGCGCCTTGCATTCGGACTGCCCAAAGACGCCTTTGTCATCACTGTCGTTGCCAATCTGCATCCCTACAAGGGGCACGCGGACCTGATCCGCGGGCTTGGCATGATCCACCGGCTGCTGCCGCGACCATGGCGGATCCTGATGCCGGGCCGTGATGCCGGCGCACGGGAAACCATCCAGGCGGAGGTTTCGCGGCTCGGATTGGGCGAAAACGTGGTCATGCCGGGCGAATGGCCAGGTTCGCGGCAGCCTTACGCCGCTGCCGACATCGGAGTGCTTGCAAGCCATACAGAAGGCTTCTCCAACAGCCTGATCGAAGGCATGGCGATGGGACTGCCGATGATCGCCACGAGGGTCGGCGGAAACATCGACGCCGTTGAACATGGCATCAGCGGACTGCTCGTCCCACCATCGAGCCCGGCCGCCCTCGCTGAAGCCCTGCTGGGCCTTGCCATTGATCCCGCGCGGGCCCGCGCGCTGGGAGAGGCTGCGAGATCGTCGGCTATCGGGCGCTACTCCCTTGAAAAATGCGTTGATCGCTACGAAGCGCTCTGGCGGGCTCTCGCGACGGGTCGGAGCGGACAACCGGACGAATGGTGGTGAGGCACATCAGCCACCCAGCGCTCGCCACATCTCGATATCCCGTTCCGCCGTCCAGATGCGCGGATGCGCGATGCCCGACGCCTCGTCAAACGCGCGTGAGACGTTGAACGGAAGGCAATGCTCATAGATGGCATAGTCACCGAAAGGGCCGTCCATGCGGGCACGGACAGCATGATGCGCGGCTCTGAGGTCACCGCCGGCGCGAACCACCTCCGCGACCGCACCAAAGAGCGTTGTCAGAAAAGCCGTTGTGCCCGCAAAGGCTGCGGCGACCTTGGCCTCTCCCACCAGCGCATCGCCGCGGCCAGGTACAAGGGCAATCGGCGCAAAGACCTTCAGCCTCTCGATGGTCTCAGCCCAGTCGCGGAAATGGGCGTCGCCGCAGTAACAGGCCGAGCGGTACTCGACGAGGTCGCCAGAGAACATGACCTTGGCATCAGGAATCCAGGCAATCGTGTCCCCGGCGGTATGTCCACGTCCTGGTTGGCCAAGGCGCACCTCGCGCTTGCCCAGCCAGACGCTCAGCTCGCCTGAGAAAGTCATCGTCGGCCAGGTGAGTCCGGGGATTGA
>JBOFUS010000313.1:0-1829 GCA_051652685.1 Beijerinckiaceae bacterium | reverse complement strand
TTCTCGATGGCAGGGAAATCTTCCGGTGTGAATGGCTCGGTCTTGTAGAAATCATAGTAGAAGCCGTTGTCGATCACCGGGCCGATGGTCACCTGTGTGCCAGGAAACAGCTCCTGCACGGCTTCCGCAAGCACGTGGGCGCAATCATGACGGATGAGTTCGACGCAACGCGGATCGGTGCGTGGCAAGAGCTCGATCTTCGCATCTGCCGTGATCGGATCAGCGAGATCACAGACGACGCCGTCCAGCGCCATGGCGACTGTTCGTTTCAGGAGTGATGGCGAGATACCGCCGGCGATCTCTGCACCGGTGGTGCCGGCGCTGTACTGGCGGGCTGCGCCATCGGGGAATGTCAGGGTGATCATCGGTTCTTCTCCTTGAGGCCCACTCCCGCGAACGAGGCGGGTAGGCTGCGCCGGACAGCGCTTAGGACGGCGGTCGATCCGTGTCCGGTCGGATCGCCTCGCATGAGGCCGGCCAAGGCTCGGTCGAACGCCAGCGGCCATAGTGCCACGGCCTATACCAAGCGGAATTGTCAGGCAATTGCGCGCGCACCGGATCGAACCCGCTCGTGCCGCCCGGTCCCGGCCGGCAGCGGCAAAGCCTCGCGAAGCCCATCCAGCCACCGGCCCATGCCCCGTGGCGGCCAAGCGCCTCATCCATGTACTCGGAGCAGGTGGGCAAATGCCGGCAGGTGCGGCCGATGAGGCTGGAGATCGTGTAGCCATAGCCTCGCAGAGGCATGCGCATGAGGTTGGCCACCGGCTTCTTCCGCCAGTCGAGTGCCGTGATGGGATCATAGCGCCGGGTCACGGCAGCAACCTCGTTACGCAATGGCGGCCGCGCCCTCGGCTGCCGCTTCAATCTGCCCAATCGCATCGACCACGGCGTCGAAAGGCAGAAGCGTCGAGGCGTGACGCGCCTTGAACGCGCGAACGGGCGCAAGCACAGCCGTTTCTGCCCATTTGCCCGAGGGTGGCTCGGCTCCCTCCTTCAGCATCCGACGCATGTCTTCGCGCAGTTGCCGCAATTCCATCGCGGTGGAACCAATGACCTGGCGCGCGAGAATGGAGGATGATGCCTGGCCCAGCGCACAGGCCTTCACTTCATGGGCAAAGTCAGCGACGACGCCATCAGCCATCACCAGATCGACGATCACTTTCGATCCACAAAGCCGCGAATGGGCCGTCGCAGTCGCCATGGGTTGCGACAGGCGCCCGAGGCGCGGGATGTCCGCCGCAAATGCGAGAATCTGCCGGTTGTAGATATCGTCGAGCATGCCCAAATCCAGACCTGGCCAATTTCAGACCTGATTTGAAGATAGGCAGTTCCGGCCAAAAACGCGAGGCCTGCGGTGGGCATGCGTCAAATCGCAGACCGGGGTGCGACAGCCCGCCGCGTCGGTGGTCCAGACCATAGACAAACACGTAAGCACGAAAGTTGAGCAGGAGGCGCCCGATGGATGATCTGGTTAAGACCTCGACACTTCGCATTGTCGAAACCGACAAGCGTGCTGTCGAAAAACCCACCCGCGACGAAGCCATGGAGGCCGTGCGCACGCTGCTGCGCTGGGCCGGCGACGACCCGGCACGCGAAGGCCTGCTCGACACGCCCAAGCGCGTCGTGAAAGCCTACGAAGAGCTGTTCGCCGGCTACGGCGAGGATGCGGAAGCACTGCTCGCCAAGGTCTTCAGGGATGTCGACGGCTACGATGACATGGTCCTTGTGCGCGACATTCCCTTCGCCTCGCATTGCGAACACCACATGGTACCCTTCGTGGGCAAGGCGCACATCGCCTATTATCCCTCGGATGGCGTGGTGGGTCTGTC
>JBOFUS010000312.1:0-1490 GCA_051652685.1 Beijerinckiaceae bacterium | reverse complement strand
TGCCGCTGTGCACCGGCGGTGAACGCCTGAAGGACGAAGCAGGTGCCAAGGCACACCCGACGCAGAAGCCCGAGTCGCTGCTCGCCCGCGTCATCCTTTCGGCCTCCAACGCCGGCGACGTGGTGCTCGACCCCTTCTTCGGGACCGGTACGACCGGGGCCGTGGCGAAGAAGCTCGGACGCCATTTCATCGGCCTGGAGCGTGATCCGGACTATATCCGCCACGCCGAGGCGCGCATCGCCGCCGTCACGCCCATGTCAGCGGAACTTCTGCTGCAACCGACCGCGAAGCGCGAGGAGCCGCGCGTCGCCTTCGCGTCCGTCGTGGAGAGCGGCCTCATCCTGCCGGGAACCGAGCTTTTCGACATGAAGCGCCGCCATATCGCGACGGTACGGCCCGACGGCATGATCGGCGCAAAGGGCGTCGCCGGATCAATTCACAAGGTCGGCGCGCTGGTGCAGGGCCTTCCCGCCTGCAACGGCTGGACCTTTTGGCACCATGAAGCCGCCGGCAAGCTGGAGCCAATTGACGTACTGCGCGCGACTTACCGCGCGGCGATGGCGAAGGCTGCCTGAGCTTTCGCCTCCCCCCGTCATTGCGAGCGTAGCGAAGCAATCCAGACGACGCTTCTGATAGAAACGCCTGCGTTTCCACCTGCTTAAGCGTAGTTTCTGGATTGCTTCGTCGCTTTGCTCCTCGCGATGACAAAAAATCGCTGTCTTTCGGCCGCCTGTCGCGCGCCCTAACGCGAAGGCGCTCCACTGAGCGCGGCGGCAATCGCATCCCGCATCGGCTTCGGCCTGAACGCGTCATCGTAGGGCAAGGGGCGTTGTGAAAGCCCGTCGGGCCTTTTGCGATTTGGCATGTTCTGCGCTGCGAAGGCTGAATTCAGCCAACTCATGTGATCGGCCAGACCCCAGGTCAGGACCGATTCGGTCTTTGGGTTAGCCAAAACCACATCGAGGAAACGCCGGGTCACCTCAGCCACGCGTCTGTCACGCTCTGGAACATCGGCAACCAGCCCGTGATCACCGACATCAAATTCAGTGACCTGGATGGCGTATCCCATGTCGCTGACGCGCTTTAGAAACGCGGCGAAGTTGGGGGAGCTGAATGTCTCATGCGCGAGAAGGTGCGACTGGATGCCGAGACCGTCGCAGGGCACGCCGCGCTTCCGGAATCCTTCAAGCAGCTTCAGCAGCGCCGATCTCTTGGTCAATTGCCAGGGAACCTCCTGCTCGAAGCCGAACTCGTTGTAGATGAGCCTCGCCGCCGGATCCGCCTCGCGGGCTGCACGGAACGCGATGTCGAGATACTCAGGCCCGATCGCCTTCAGATAAGGCGACACCCTCAGCCCATCCGGACGCTTGTTCGCCGGATCGACGGCTTCGTTCACGACGTCCCAATCCCGGATCTTGCCCTTGAAGCGCGTCATCACGGTTCTGATGTGGCCGACCATCAGTGCTTCCGCCTGCGCACGGCCGAGCCCG
>JBOFUS010000311.1:0-2602 GCA_051652685.1 Beijerinckiaceae bacterium | reverse complement strand
CTGGGTTTCCTCGTCTTCAGGCCGCAAGGGCTGTTCGGCGAGAAGATCATCGAACGTATCTGACCGGAGGCGAACCATGTTCTACCGCGAAGCCGGCCAGTTCAAGACCACCTACGCCGCCGACATGGCGGTGTTCCCGATCCGTCAGGACAAGATCGGCATCGCGCTGATCCTGGCGATCGCCTTCATCGCTATCCCGTTGTTTGCGAACAATTTCGTGATCAACACGATCATGGTGCCGTTCCTGGTCTTCGCGCTGGCCGCCATTGGGCTCAATATCCTGACCGGCTACACCGGGCTGATCTCGCTGGGCACCGGGGCTTTCATGGGGGTGGGCGCCTATGCCTGCTACAAGATGACCACGATCTTCCCCGGGCTGAACATCGTCATCTGCATCCTGCTGTCGGGCTTCTTCGCTGCCGCCATCGGCGCGATCTTCGGGCTGCCGAGCCTGCGCATCAAGGGGTTCTATCTGGCAGTGGCGACGCTTGCCGCGCAGTTCTTCCTGCAGTGGTGCTTCGTGCGCATTCCGTGGCTCTACAACTACAATTCATCGGGTGCGATTGAGGTGCCGCAGCGGGAGATGTTCGGCGTCATTGTCACGGGCGCGAACGCTTCGCCTGAAGTGAAGTATCTCCTTCTGCTGTCAATCGTGGTGTTTCTCACCTGGGTCGCCTCCAACATCATCCACGGCCGTTTCGGGCGCATGTGGATGGCGGTGCGCGACATGGACATCGCGGCGGAACTCATGGGCATCCGCATGCTGCCCACCAAGCTGCTGTCCTTTGCCGTCTCGTCCTATTTCTGCGGCGTGGCCGGGGCCTGCATGATCTTCCTGTGGTACGGCGGCGGCGAAGCAAACGACGTCTTCAACATCAACACCAGCTTCAACGTGCTGTTCATGGTGATCATCGGCGGGCTGGGCTCGCTGGTCGGCTGCTTCTTCGGTGCAGCCTTCATCTCGGGCCTGCCGACACTGCTGAAATTCGGCCTGCCGGCCATCGGCATCCCGCTGGCCGGCGCTACGGCCGAACACCTGACCCACATTATGGTGGGCGGGCTCATCATCTTCTTTCTGATCGTCGAGCCCCATGGTCTGGCGCGGCTGTGGCAGATCGCCAAGCAGAAGCTCAGGACATGGCCGTTCCCCTACTAAGGGACAGCGCAGGATACCAAAGGAAACACTTGCCGAACGATACGGCTGGTGGTGTGTTTGAAACCAACGGGGCAGAGGAGCTCCGAGCAATTGATCGGGAGGATCACAACATGAATCTCAACAAATGGATGGTCGGAGCGGCCTTCGGTGCCGTGATGGCAGGCGCGGGCGCGGTTCCTGCAGCTGCCCAGGACTCGCTGTTCATGCCGCTGCTCACCTACCGCACCGGCAACTTCGCAGGCTCCGGCATCGCCATCGCCGACGGCATGCGCGACTACCTGACCATGATCAACGAGCGCGACGGCGGCATCAACGGTGTCAAGATCGGCATCGAGGAATGCGAGACCGGCTATGACACCAAGAAGGGCGTCGAGTGCTACGAGGCGCTGAAGTCCAAGAATCCGCTCGTGGTCAGCCCCTATTCGACGGGCATCACGCTGCAGCTCATCCCCCGCGCCGCCGTCGACAAGGTCGTGGTGCTCTCGATGGCCTATGGCCTTTCCGCTTCCGCTGACGGCTCGGTCTTCCCCTGGGTCTTCAACCCGCCCGCCACCTACTGGGACGGCGCTTCGGTGATGGTGTCCTACATGGCGCAGCGCGAGGGCGGCCTCGACAAGCTCAAGGGCAAGAAGCTCGGCCTCATCCACCTTGACGCGCCTTTCGGCAAGGAGCCGATCCCGGTGCTTGAAGCCATGGCGAAGCAGTACGGCTTCGAGGTGAAGCTCTATCCGATCGCAGCTGCCGACATGCAGAACCAGGGTTCCACCTGGCTGAATATCCGCCGTGACCGCGTCGACTACATCTACAACCAGGGCTGGGGCAGCATGAACCCGACCGCCGTGAAGGAAGCGATCAAGAACAACTTCCCGATCGACAAGCTGGTCGGCGTCTGGTGGGCCGGCGGCGACGAGGACGCGCGCGCGGGCGGCGACCAGGCCAAGGGCTACAAGGCGCTGAACTGGCATCAGGCCGGCGCAAACTTCCCGGCGATGCAGGACATCATCAAGCATGTCCATGCCAAGGGCCTGTCGAAGGTCACGTCCGTCGACAAGATCGGCGAGAATCTCTACAACCGCGGTGTCTATAACTCGATCCTGATGGTCGAGGCCGCCCGCAACGCCCAGAAGATCACCGGCAAGAAAGTGATCAACGGCGATGACATGCGCCGTGGCATGGAAACGCTCAGCATCAACGAGGCACGTTGGAAGGAACTCGGCCTCGAGGGCTTTGCGGCTCCGCTGGCGGTTTCCTGCGGCGACCACAGCGGCCACAACCCTGTGTTCGTGTCGGAGTGGGACGGCAAGAAATACGTCCAGGCGACGAAGCCGATCCCGCCGCTCAAGGACATCGTCCGCCCGCTGATCGAGGCGGCCGCCAAGGACTATGCCGAGAAGAACACCGGTTGGCCCAAGCGTACGGAAGCCTGCGACAAGGCTTCCTGAAGCC
>JBOFUS010000310.1:0-3312 GCA_051652685.1 Beijerinckiaceae bacterium | reverse complement strand
ATGCCCACTGGCGCGTGAAAGCCAATGGCCGCGACATTATGGCAAAGGCCGTCAACGTCTTCCGCTTCCGCGAGGGGCGCGTCGCGGGCTATGAGGTCTTTCCTGACAGCGCGGCATTCGTGCGGGCGCTTTAGGCCGGAACGATTGATCGCAGGGTGGCATGACGGATACAACCCACTTGCCACCACAGGATATCGCGCGTGATCCGGATCTGCGCTTCGAGACGACCTATGACTGGACCGTCGTCGTGACAGCCGTAGGCCTGCCGCTTGGGGCGCTCGGCTTCATGTATGCCAGTGGCAATACCTCGAATATCTTCCTTGCCGACGGCCTGTTCCTCAAGTTTGCACTTATTCCCGCTGGCGTGCTTTTCTATCGCGCGCTGCGCGTGAAGCTGAGGGGCGCGCCTGCCATCGTGATCGATATGACGGGCATCCATGACCTGCGCGGCGGCATCAACACGGTACCGTGGTCGCAGGTGCGTTCGGCAAGGCTGAAGCGTACATGGTATCGGCTGCCGGTCAC
This sequence comes from Beijerinckiaceae bacterium, assembly GCA_051652685.1. Lineage (GTDB taxonomy): Bacteria > Pseudomonadota > Alphaproteobacteria > Rhizobiales > Beijerinckiaceae > JADCCX01. The sequence goes on along the minus strand of JBOFUS010000310.1, from coordinate 2,787 downwards.
GACCTTCAATTACCTGCCGGAAGACAGGGAGCCCGACTGGCATGGCAAGGATGTTGCTGTCGCGGGCCTGATCATGACGGAGAGGAGCGCCGCCGTGCTGGCGGCGATCCTGCACTTCAAGCCTGAGCTTGGATTGCGCGAGGACATCTAAGCCCGCGCGGAACCGCCTTCAAAGCAACCCAAGCATCGCCTCGGCACCCGAAACCGTCGCCTGTGGCGGGGCTTCCTCAACATTGAGAGCGATGACAACGCCATCATCGACGATCATAGAATAGCGCTTCGAACGCATGCCAAGGCCGCGCTCCGTCAGGTCAAGGTCCATGCCGATCGCCTTCGCGAACATCGCGCTGCCGTCGGCAAGGAAGTCGATCTTGCCGACGCCTCCGGTTGCCTCGGACCAGGCCTTCATCACGAACACATCGTTGACGCCCGTGACGCCGATGGCGGCTACGCCCTTCGCCTTGATGGCGTCGCCGTGCTGCACATAGCCCGGCAGGTGGTTCATGTGGCAGGTCGGCGTGAAAGCGCCCGGCACCGCGAAGAGCACAACCTTGCGGCCAGCGAAATACTCCGCTGTCGTCACAGGCTTGGGGCCATCAGCCGAGGGGCTCATGAATGTGGCTTCTGGCAAGCGGTCGCCGACCTTGATCGTCATTTTGTAGTAGCTCCTGTGCGGGATTGCAGCAGCTGCTTAGGGCGCGATCAGTGCGACGTCGAGCCTTGTTTGCGTCTCGATGGCAGCGTTGTTGCCTACCAGCGTCAGCGTGAGCCCGACATCCAGGCAATCCGGTGCTTTCGAGCGCTCCAGAACCGTGACAGTGAAACGTCCATACCCTGGATTTTCGAGCCGCGCGAAGCTCTTCACCTCAAGGAACCAGGGGTCTTCAGCCTCGATGAAAAGCTCCGGCGCAGGCTCGCCAGCGGGCCAGCGGACGTCGATATGAAACTGTTCTCCCCCCCCACCACGGCCGAGGGCCAACAAGGCACGTTCCCCGCTGGCCGCAAGGGCGACCGGACGGGGGACGGCTGAGCGTGCAGCAAGGATCGCTGGCGCATGTCGTGATGACGAAAGAGGCAGCGCGATCTCCGCTTCGCCCTTCACAGGGACGCAGATGTTCGAACAGATGGCATAATCCGCCTTGAGTTTCAGGCTGGCCGGTTTCGTCGGATCAACAATCCGGAAAGCAACCGGCAACAGCACTTCACGATCCATATATCCGATGGACTGTCCCCCGGCCCCGTCAGCGAAGCGCTGCGGCGCAGGGAAAAGCACCGAGATGCCCGCCAGATTGCGGGAACCCGCGAAATCGAACATCGGCGGCACACCGCTGTCACCAGGGTGTCGCCAGTAGGTCTTGAAGCCCTCGTCCATCTTGATTGCAATGGCCGCCAGCGCCGGCTCACCCGGAGCCACTGGTCCTGAAGCGATCAGTCGAAGCGCTGCGTGGATGGCCTGTGACCATGCGGATTCAGCGGCGGCGGCGACACGCGGAAATCCCGCTCCGCCAAACGCCGCTAACCCGAGCAGCAGCTGTCGCCGGTTGGTTGACAAGTAGTTCCCCTTAATCATGGAGGATGATCTGGCATGGTGGTAAACCCCAGGCCAACCAAGATTCCGTGACTTGGCCGTTCGCACCTAGCGACTCCTACGTGCCTCAAGCTTAGCTCTTTTCAAGCAGCGCATTTGCCGTCTACCATGTCGCCTATGGAGATTGGTAACATCCGGAAGGGAAAGACCGGCGTCGGGATGCTTGGCGGACAGATGCTCGTTGCAATGCCGGGCATGCGCGACCAACGCTTCCGCAACGCCGTGATCTACATGTGCGCACATTCCGCGGATGGTGCGATGGGCATCATCGTCAACCAGCGTGCCCAGCGCATGACCTTCCGCGACCTGTTGCTCCAGCTTGACCTGCTGGAACCCGAGCAGGCCATCCGCCTGCCCAGGCGCGTATCCCATGCCCATGTGCTGCGGGGGGGGCCGGTCGAGACATCGCGGGGTTTCGTGCTGCATACACCGGACTTCATCGTGGAGGCTTCAACACAACGTTTGACGGACGACGTAGCGCTCACGGCGACGCTCGACATCCTGAAGGCCATCGCGCGGCAGGAAGGCCCCCGCGCTTCGGTGCTTGCGCTCGGCTATTCGGGCTGGTCGGCGGGCCAGCTTGAAAGCGAACTCGCCACAAACGGCTGGCTTCATTGCGAAGCGGACCATGAACTGATCTTCGGCACGAATACCGAAACCAAGTACGAGCGTGCACTTGGCAAGATTGGCATCGATCCGGCCATGCTCTCGTCCGAGGTCGGCCGCGCCTGACCCCGCTCAGGCGAAACGATATTCCGTTCGCTGCCGATAGACCCTGCCGGGCCTGAGTGTCGCATCTGTGAAGTGCGGCCGGTTGGGACTGTCGGGAAAGCGCTGCGGCTCGAGACAAAAGCCAGAGAATGCGCCGTAGCCCGCACCACCCAGTCCTGCGGGAGCGACGTTGACCTTCGCTCCGTCATAGAACTGGACCGCTGGCTGATCCGTCCAGCATTCGAGTGACAGACCGTTCAATGGACTTTCAACCCGTGCGCAGCGTCCAAAACCCGTGGTCGAACGGATGTAGTTGCTATCAAAGCGCAGCCTTGCGCCCTCAGCCTGTTGTCGCATGGGCTTTGCCACGCGAAAATCATGAACGGTGCCCGCGACCGAGAGAATTTCCCCGGTCGGGATCAGGTCCTTATCGGTCGGCGTGCGGAAGCTGGCGTCCAGCGTAAGAAGATGGTCGCCACTGTCCGTCG
>JBOFUS010000309.1:0-5654 GCA_051652685.1 Beijerinckiaceae bacterium | reverse complement strand
CGCGTGCCCTTCCACTCGACGGAGGTGCACTTCGCCATGATCGTGATGCCGCGCTCCTTTTCAAGATCGTTCGAGTCCATCACCCGCTCGATGATGCGGGCGTTCTCGCGGAAGGAGCCCGACTGCCCGAGCAGCTTGTCGACGAGGGTGGTCTTGCCGTGATCGACGTGCGCGATAATGGCGATGTTGCGAATTTCCATGGGGAAAGGTCCGGCCGAGCAGGAAAACGGGTATGGCGACCGGCGGTGGCGCGCACGGTCGCTGCATTGTGCGGCGCGGTATCACGGGCGGGAGGCTGGGGCAAGCACGCTGCGCTTCGGAACACAGAACGCTGCGGGATGATCAGGACCAGGAAGACTGGTTTCTGGGCAGCCGGGCATCGGGATCATAGACTCGGACCAGATTCGGCGGAGTGTCCGTCCAACGCCAGAGCACAAGATTGTGGTGGCGAGCCGGATCGGCGGCATTGGCGAACGACGGGTACACCGCGCCCGCAGCACCATCGGCAATGAGCCTCTCCGCTATGCGCCAGCTCGGTGGCGTCTTGCCGGCTGCGGCAATTGCGAACCATGCGCAGCCAAGGTCGTCGAAGCCAAGGCCAAGGCGAACAAGTTCGTCTGTTTTCCGCAGATCGACGATATCGGCACAGTCCACGTCGTAACTGACCATCGTGTAGGGCCTGAATTTGCCGGAGAAGCCCTGCGCTCCCTCGATCATGGCCGCTTCGACCGAAAGGCCGAGATAGAGCGCCTCGCGCCCGCGCGGGTTGAAACGTCCGCCATGGATTGCCGCGCCGGCCCCTGATGTCGAAGCGAAGGCCCAGCGCGGATCATGCAGTCGGTAACACGGCTGCTGAAGCCTCACGCAAACCCGCCAAGCGCGAGGGAATCGAGATAATCGCGCAGTTTCGCTGCGTCACCAGACTTGACCAGGGATTCTGCCGTTCGCCCGCCAAAGCCGGGCAAGGGCTCGGCGACATACCATGCGAGCGCCTGCCGGGGCCCCCCGGTCCAGACTTCAACACGGGAAAGGATTTCGCTCGCCTCCCGCAGGCGCGCCTGCGTCCTGGGCGCTTCTGTCCGCTCCTTCTTCCGAAGCGTTTCAGGCGACAGCCCAAGCATATCGCCAAGCTGCGGACGCGTCATGCCGAGCCGTTCGGTCAACCGGTCGACGGCCACGAAGCCATGGGGAGTGAGTAGGATAGAGGCGATAGACATGCCCCTCATATTGCCCTGAAATCCGGCAAAATCAAGGGCGATATTTTCGCCTCTAGAAGGCCACCAGGATTTTCCCGAACACCTTGCGGCTTTCCAGCCGCTCGATGCCCTTCTCCAGTTCCGCGACCGGAAAGACTGTGTCGATCACCGGCAGGATGCCATCGACCATCTTGTCGAGGCTCTGGCGCATGTTCTCGATCCGGCAGCCGAACGAGCCGAAGATGCGGTACTGCTGCTGGAAGAGCTGCATCAGGTTCATGGTCGTCGTGACGCCCGAGGTCGAGCCACAGGTCACGAGGCGGCCACCCTTCTTCATCGACAGCAGCGAACCGTTCCAGGTGTCGGCGCCGACATGCTCGAACACCACGTCCACGCCGACCATCCGCGAGTTCTTCTTCGTCCAGCGGCGAACCTCGCCCTCAAAGCGTTCGGTGCGATAGTTGATGACGTGATCAGCCCCCAGCGCCAGCGCCTTTGCGCCTTTGTCGTCGTCGCCGACCGTGGCAATCACCGTGCAGCCGATGGCCTTCGCCATGCGGATCGCAACGGTGCCGATCCCCGAGCCGCCGGCGTGTACCAAGACAGTTTCGCCGGGCAGAAGCTTCGCATTGTCGAAAAGCATGTGCTGCGTCGTACCGAAGGCGATGCCGGTGCAGGCGGCGTCCTCGGGTGAGACACCGTCGGGCACCTTTACCACCAGCCGCGCGGGCATGTTCAGCTTCTCGCGGGCGAAGCCGTGGATATGAAAGCCGTAGACGCCCTTCACATCCTCGCAGAGGTTGTCGATGCCAGCGACACACTTTGGGCACTCGCCACAAGTGAGCGCGCCGTACATCGTCACGCGGTCGCCGACCTTCAAATGGGTCACGCCGGTCCCGACAGCCGTCACATGGCCGGAGCCCTCCGCACCCACAACAAGCGGCATCTGCCGCTTGGCAAAGGCCATGCCCCGGAAGCCCCAGACATCGATGTGGTTGAGCGCGACATGGCCAACCGCGATCTGCACTTCGCCGGTCGCCGGCGCATCCGGATCAGCGAGCTCGACCAGGCGAAGGTCACGGTCGCCGAAAAGCTGAAGCGCGCGCATGGAACTCCTTGTGCGGGGTGAAAACAGAACGGCCCCGGCCTTTAGCAAAGCCCGGGGCCTGATGTCACCCTGTGCACGTGATTTCAGGTGATATGTGCGCCGCGCGTCTCCACATAGACCGCATAGAGGGACTGACTCGCCGTCATGAACAGGCGGTTGCGCTTGGTTCCGCCGAAGCAGACGTTGGAGCAGATTTCCGGCAGCTTGATCAGACCGATCCGCGTCCCGTCCGGCGAGAACACATGGACACCGTCGTAGCCGTCCCCCACCCAGCCGGCGGAGGACCAGATGTTTCCGTCCTCATCCGCTCGGATGCCGTCGGCAAAACCGGTCTTGCCGTTGTACTCCATGCTGACGAAGGTCTTGCCGTTCTTCAATGTTGCACCGTCGATGTCATAGACCCAGATTTGGCTCTTCGCCTCGGGGTAGTGCGACACGCCGGTGTCGGCCACATACATCTTGCGGTAGTCGTGGCTGAAACAGAGGCCGTTCGGTTTGAACGGCTGGTCGGCGACCTTGGTGATCGAGCCCGACTGTCCGTCGATCCGGTAGACGGCCTCTTTCTGGATAGGGCTGACGTTTGTCGCGGCCGCTGGCAGGCGATTACCCTCGTATTCCATCAGCGAACCGTAACCGGGATCGGTAAACCAGATGGAACTGTCGTTGGGATGGACGACCGCGTCGTTGGGCGCGTTCAGTTCCTTGCCGTCGAACTTCTCGGCCAGCACCGTCTGGCGGCCGTTGTGCTCGTAGCGGACGACCTTGCGGGTTCCGTGTTGGCAGGCGATCTGGCGACCCTGAAAGTCGAAGGTATTGCCGTTGCTGTTGCCGGCCGGAAAGCGGAACCGCCGCGATACCGCGCCGTTTTCCTCGGTCCAGCGCAGCGCCTCGTCGGCGGGGATATCGCTCCAGATGAGATAGCGCCCTACGCCGTTCCAGGCCGGCCCCTCCGCCCATGACATGCCCGTGTGCACACGCTGGATGGCCGTGTTGCCAAGCTTGTACTTGTTGAAGCGCTTGTCGAGCGTCACAATATCCGGATCAGGGTAGCGGGTGGGCGCGGCATTCCGGCCAAAATCGCGCGGCGTTTGCGCAAAAGCTGAAGAGGCGGCAAGCGCCGCAAGGCTGCCGCCAAGTGCGGCACGGCGATCAAGCAACATGGTCATCGGTTTCCTCCCATTGTTTCAGGCCATTGTGTCTGGCTGTCGTTTCTGATGCGGGCGGAACGGCCGAGGAGCGGATGCTCCAGAGTATTCACCGAGCACCCGCAAGGATCGAAATTTGTCCCTGATTGCGCCGGAAACGTGGCGGCATGCGTGGTTAACGTTGCATCAACCCAACCGCTTAAACCTCCGGCAGCTTTTGCGTGCCAGAACAATGGTCGCAACTGTGAATTCGGGGCTGACATGACTGACGCGACTCCCACTCAGGCCGCCGGCCAGGCGGAGCAGAAGGCGCCGACGCGTCCTGAGCCCATCGATCAGCCAACACTTGTGGCGGTTGTCGCCATGGCCGACACGATGATTGTCATTGCGGCCGCACTCCTCGCCGCTGGCCTCGTTGCAGCCCCGGGTTGGCCGACGCTTCTGCTGGGTATCGGAATGTCCGCCGTGTCGCTCTTCGCGCTTCAGCGCGCCTGGGTCTACACGGTCGCCGCTTTGTCCCAACCCGTTCGCCAGATCGCGCGGACATCCGCCGCGCTGGCCGCATGCTTCGCCGGTGCCATGGCGCTGGCCTTCGGGTTTGGCCTCGAGGCCGTGCTGCCGCGCGGCTTCATGTTCGGCTGGCTTGCCTTCGCCCTGATCGCCATGGTCGTCGTCCGCGCGGGCCTCGCCTACCAGATGCGCCGCTGGCTAAAGGATGGCCGCCTTGTTCGCCGCGCCGTCATCGTCGGCGGCGGCCGGCCGGCCGAGGAGCTGATCAGGCAGCTGCGTCGCTCTACCAGCGCCGGCATCAAGCTCTGCGGTGTGTTCGACGACCGCGCCAAGGATCGCTCGGCTGATCCGGTCGACCGCTACCGCGTGCTCGGCACCTTTGACGAGATGGCGAGCTTCTGCCGCTCCGAGGGCATCGACCTCATCATCGTGACGCTTCCGGCAACCGCCGAGGAGCGCATCCTGCAGCTGATGAAGAAGCTCTGGGAACTGCCCATCGATGTGCGTATCAGCGCGCACCAGAGTAAGCTGCGCCTGCGCCCGCGCGCCTACAGCTACATCGGCGACATTCCCTTCCTCGCCGTCTTCGACAAGCCGCTCTCCGACTGGGGCTGGGCGGTGAAAGAGATCGAGGACAGGGTGCTTGCCGCGATCATGATCGTTCTGCTCTCGCCGGTGATGCTTGGCGTGGCGCTGGCCGTGAAATTCACGTCAAAAGGCCCGATCATCTTCCGGCAGAAGCGTCACGGCTTCAACAACCAGCTGGTCGAGGTTTACAAGTTCCGCTCCATGTTTACGGATATGGGCGACGCCAATGCCAGCAATCTGGTGACAAAGGGCGACCCACGCGTCACGCCGGTCGGCCGCTTCATCCGCAAGTCGTCGCTCGATGAACTGCCGCAGCTCTTCAACGTGCTGAAGGGCGAGCTGAGCCTTGTCGGCCCCCGCCCGCATGCAACACAGGCCAAGGCCGGCAACCGCATCTACAATGAGGTCGTCGAGGGATACTACGCCCGCCACCGCATGAAGCCTGGCATCACGGGCCTCGCCCAGATCCACGGCTGGCGCGGCGAAACCGACACGGAAGAAAAGCTCCAGCGCCGGGTGGAATACGACATCCAGTACATCGACAACTGGTCGGTGTGGATGGATCTTTATATCCTCGCCATGACGCCGGTCTCGCTTTTGAACACCAGGAACGCCTATTGATGGGCTCATGACTCACCATCTCTACCTTTCCCATCCCCAGGTCCGCATCGATCCAGCCGTGCCGGTGCCGAAATGGGGGCTAAATGAGATAGGGCGAGCGCGCATGGCGGCGCTCGCGACGCAGCCGTGGATCAGGCAGTTCCGCCGTATTGTCAGCAGCGACGAGACGAAGGCGATCGAGACTGGCGAGGCATTGGCGGATGTGCTCGGCTGCAATGTTGAGGTTCTGCCATCGTTTCACGAGAACGACCGCTCGGCCACCGGCTTCCTGCCACCGCCGGAATTCGAGGCGACGGCTGATCTCTTCTTCAAACATCCAGAGAAGAGCATCCGCGGCTGGGAGCGCGCGGCGGACGTACAGGCCCGCATCATCGGCGCCGTGACGCGGGCGTTGGCTGACCGGCCGGATGTGCCGACGGTGTTTGTCGGCCATGGTGGCGTGGGTACGTTGCTGCTCTGCCATTGCTCGCGCCGGCCCATCGCCCG
>JBOFUS010000308.1:0-3032 GCA_051652685.1 Beijerinckiaceae bacterium | reverse complement strand
AATGACGGGACACATTCTAGATCAGCCCCCGGTTTGCCAGATTGCGCATCAGCGCGCCCGTGCCGAAGGTCCAGGGTGCACACTCGGTCGACAGCCGCATGCGGTTGACAAGCGCGCCCAACGCGTTTGAGCGTACCGTGACGATGTCGCCCACATGGTGGGTAAAGCCACGGCCTGGCGCATCGCGGTCTTTCACCGGTGCGAACATCGTGCCGCAGTAAAGCACCGCGCCGTCCGGGTACTGGTGATGCGCACCGAGCATCTGGCCCGCAAGATCAACGGGATCGCGCGCGATCTCGCTCATGTTCGAGCTGCCCTCCAGCCGGAAACCGTCCTCGCCCTCCACCGTCAGCGTCACTTCCATGCGGCGCACATCATCGAGCGAGAAGCTGGCATCGAAGAACCGTAGGAATGGTCCGAGGCAGGCGGACGCATTATTGTCCTTTGCCTTGCCGAGCAGCAGCGCCGAACGCCCCTCGACATCGCGCAGGTTCACATCATTGCCCAGCGTAGCGCCGATGATTCGGCCTGTGGACGCTATGATCAGCACCACCTCCGGTTCCGGGTTGTTCCAGGACGAGATTGGATGCAGGCCCGCGTCCGCGCCGAGGCCGACGGCAGCCATGGGCGGGGCCTTGGTGAAGATTTCAGCGTCCGGGCCGATGCCGACCTCGAGATACTGGCTCCAGGCGTCGGCCTTGATCAACGCGGCCTTCAGCGCCATCGCTTCCGGCGATCCGGGCTTCAACCGCTTGAGGTCACCTCCGACCAGCCGGCTTATCTCGACGCGCACAGCGGCCGCAGCTGCCGCATCGCCGCGCGCCTTTTCCTCGATGACGCGCTCGAGCATGGACAGCGGAAAGGTGACGCCTGCCGCCTTCACGGCCTGCTGATCGACCGGGGCGAGCAGCCATGGCTTTGAAGCGTCGCGGGTGGCTTCGGCTGAATTGCCAAGAATCGCTTCCAGCGTGCCCACTGTCTCACCCTGGGTGTGTCGAAGGGCCAACGCGGGGTCTGCTTCCTCACAGAGGTCGCGCATGGTCGGAAACCGCTTCGAGATATCGACAACGCTGCCGTCGCGGAGGGCAACGACAGAAGGGCCTTGCACATCGGGCCGGAAGATTCGGCCGGCGAGCGCCCCTGCGTCACGGTCTTTCGGGAGGATAACATCGGCTGTCAAAAGCATCGTGGTTCAAACCCTTACAAAGCGAGCGCGGTTGCTGAACTGACCATCAGGACAAATGGTCTTCGCCCGCTCAATCAGTCACGGGAGCCAACGCTTTTCAATCCTTCCTGAACGGAAAAAGCAGCTGGCCGAGGAGACTTTCTGGCACGGGCGTCGTGGTCCCGAAGGTCCGGGGCCTGTTCGCGGCCGGCATGTAGTAGGTACCAAACAGGATATCCCAGACCGGAAACATCCCGGCGAAGTTCTTGTCCCGCGCCGCCGTTTCATCCGTATGGTGCCACCGGTGAAAGCGCGGCGAGGCGATGACGGAACGAAATGGTCCCCAATCCCAGTCGACATTGGCGTGGATCAGGATCGCCATGAATGTCAGCAAAGGCAAGAGGCCCACAATCGCCACCGGAGCGAACCCCATGGCGACAACCGGAATGGTCGCAGCCACGCGCATCAACACATCGTTGACAGGATGAAGCCTTACCGAGGACAGCCAGTCCAGTTCGGTCGAAGAATGATGAATCGCATGGAACCGCCACATCGCCCGACCATGAAACCATCGGTGCATCCAGTATCCGACAAAATCACTGATGAGCAGGATCGCCAAGGCCTGCACCCATAGTGGCAATCGCGACGCTGGCCCGAAGCCGTTGACAATGAGTTCCCGGTCGACACGGCCGTAGAGCAGGTAAGCGAGGGGGATGAGCACGATTGCGACGCAAACCCTTGTGACGGTGCGCGTCACCAGCGGTGTGAACAGCCAGTAACTGAAGTCAACCAGCAGGCCCCTGCGCGGAAAGGGAGCGCGTTTCTCTTTGGGCTGCAAGAGTTCAACAATGCGAAACAGCAGGAACAGCGCAGCGAAACCAACCAGAATCTGCCACAGGGAGGGTTGCATTCAATCATCTCGTTCGGTGGTGCTATTGTCGATACACCACATTGCAGACGCGTTGCCAGACGGTGAAAAGACCGACAGCCCCTTGTGCGTTCTGATGGCATCAGGAGCATTGACCGCGCTTTTCCTTGACCGGACCGGGCAAAACGCCCAGAGCGCCATGGCCAGTCGGCTGGGCGGCCGCTGCGGGGTAACCCGTGGAGGAAAGTCCGGGCTCCATGGAAAAACGGTGGCGGCTAACGGCCGCCGGGGGTGACCCCAGGGACAGCGCCACAGAGACAAACCGCCTTCCACTGGAAGGTAAGGGTGAAAAGGTGCGGTAAGAGCGCACCGCAGGCCTGGCGACAGGGCTGGCAAGGCAAGCCCCACCGGGAGCAAGACCGAATAGGGACGGCAAGGGTGGCTTCGGCCACCTGGATCACTTTTCCGGATCGCCGTCCGGGTTGGTTGCTAGAGGCGGCGCGCAAGCGTCGTCACAGATGAATGGCCGCCGCGCCGGGGTAACCCGGCCATACAGAACCCGGCTTACAGGCCGACTGGTAATTCTTTCCGTTATCCGCCGATCAGACGCATCAAACCGTTGCGCTCCTGCGGCGTCGGGCCGGCAGCGGGCGGCGTGCGGTTGGTGTCGAAGAAGCGCTGTGGGCTGACCTCATCGCCTGTGGACGGGGTACGCGCACGGGGCACGCTTCCTGGCGGCAGGATAGGCCCGGCAGTCGGGATTGCGGGCGCAGCAGAGCGCCAGTCGAGGCCGGGCAGGCCCGCGACAGGCACTCCTGCATGGGCACCGGCCATGAAGCGCTGCCAGATTTCAGCCGGGAGTCCCGAACCTGTTACCTTCTTCATCTCCTCGCCGTCGTCGTTGCCGACCCAGACGGTGGTCACGAGATGGCCCGTGTAGCCCACGAACCACGCATCGCGGTGGTCCTGCGTCGTTCCGGTCTTGCCGGCGGCGGGCCA
>JBOFUS010000307.1:0-3156 GCA_051652685.1 Beijerinckiaceae bacterium | reverse complement strand
TCCGCCAGAAACCGGGCAGTGCCAAGGGCGTCGTCTTCATGACCATCGAGGACGAAACCGGCATTGCCAACGTGGTTGTCTGGCCTGATCTGGTCGCCCGCTTCCGCAAGGAGGTGATGGGTGCCAGACTGATCGAGGTGCACGGCCGGGTGCAGAAGAGCCCGGAGGGTATTTTACACTTGACGGCGTGGCGGCTGGTTGATCGTTCGGCGCTGCTCTCGTCGCTCTCCCGTGTGCCCGACGAGGCGCTGGGCGAGCGGCCGATGCCGATCCCGCTGGCCCGTGCCGACGAGGTGCGCCGCCCCGTCAACGACCACCGGGAGCATGCCGGCCGACCCGCTATCTCAAGACCCGCTATCTCAAGACACACGCACCCGCGGGACGTGGGCATCCTGCCGAAGAGCCGGGATTTTCACTGATGGATTCAGACGACGCCATTCAGAAGTTCGGTTTCGCCGCGCCCGAGGCGTCCGAGGTTTTCGATCAGGAGATCAATGACATTCTCTTCATATCGTCCGGTCTCGCCGGCCGAATGCGGCGTGATGATCACGTTCGGCATGGTCCAGAGCGGCGAGCTTTCCGGCAGCGGCTCCTCTTCGGTCACGTCGAGCGCGGCGGCAGCAATGCGGCCCTCGAAGAGTGCGGCAACCAGTGCCGCCTCATCCACCACCCTGCCACGGGAAACGTTGATCAGATGGGCAGACGGCTTCATCAGTCGGAGTGCTGCGGCGTTGATCAGCCGCTCCGTTTCAGGCGTCAACGGACAGGTGAGCACGATACAATCAGCATGTGCCAGCGCCGCGCCCAGCCGCGTGACCGGAATCACCACATCGGCACAGTCAGGCGCGGGCGCGGCGTCGCGCCGAACACCGGTCACATGGCAGCCGAGCGTCTTCGCAAGGCGGCCAAGGCGCTGTCCGATCCGGCCGAAACCGACCACGACAACGTTCCGGCCGCCCTGCTCCTGCTCCCGCCGCACTGGATCGGCAATCATCGGCCGCCAGCGGCGCGCAGCCTGCGCATCGCGGCCAAGATGCAGGTAGCGCGAGAGCGCCAGCATCAGGGCGAGCGCATGCTCTGCCACGGCCCGCTCGTTCGCGCCCTGCGCGCTGGCGAGGCGAATGCCGCGCGTGCGAAACATCACCTTGTCATACTGATCCGTGCCGGCGCTGACCGACTGGATGAACCGGAGTTTCGGCGCGCGTTCCAGCATCGCGTTGCGCCAGAAACCGGAGACAACCAGAACGTCGAGGTCACCCACCATATGCTCCAGTTCCTGGAGCGTGGTCGCCTCGCGGATAGCGGCAGGTGCCCTTCGCCGGCGATACTCGGCGGCCAACTGATAGGCAGAATGGGCAAAGCCTATGGCCATGCGGTCGGCGGGCGGCAGAATCAGGGCGCTCATGTTTCCTGTGTAAACCTTGCAGCGACCGGCGCGCGAGTACCGAAATCGCGTGTTCGAGGCAACCTGACGTTAAGTAAGGTGCTCCATGTTGCGATGTGTCGGGGTCCGTCGCACCCGTCAGTGGCCTTTTTTGGCGGAGCGTTGCGTATCATGTTCACCGTCGAGTGCAGCCGCCTGAGATTTCTCGTCGTGGATGACAACAGCCACATGCGCCGCATCATCCGCGCGTTGCTGCATGGCTTCGGCGTGCGTGAGGCCTACGAGGCGGAAGATGGCGCGGCGGGGCTGGAGGCCTTCAGCTCCTATTCGCCCGATATCGTCATCACGGACTGGGCAATGCCGATCTTTGACGGGCTAGAGCTGACGCGCATGATCCGGCAGCCTGCGACGAGCACCAACCCCTACGTTCCCATCATCATGATTACCGGCCATGCCGAGCGGCGTCGGATTACGGAGGCGCGCGACGCCGGCGTCACTGAGTTCCTCGTCAAGCCGATCTCGGCAAAAGCCCTGTACCAGCGGATCGTCAGCGTGGTCATGGTACCCCGCCCTTTCATCAAGACGGCCACCTATTTCGGGCCTTGCCGGCGGCGCACGCCCAACCCGAACTTCGGCGGAATAGAGCGGCGCGGCAAGGGCGTGTCGGAGCGGATCGATCCTATCCGCATCGGCGAAGGGATGAGGATTGATCGATGAAAACCGCCAGCCGCAAGGGGGCATTGCCCTCCGTGACGATGGTCAGGGGAAATGATCATGTCGTCATCCACCCGCGCAACCTCCTGAAGGCCAAGGCGGTTATCCTGTCGGACGGTCCCGCAATCCTTGATGAGACCGCCGTATTGCGTGCCGAAAAGGCGCTGCAGGGGCTATCGGGGCATTTCAACGGATGGATGGAGGATTCCACGCACCAGCTGTCGGAAGTGTGGGAGAAGCTCCGCCTTGCCGATGGCAGCACGCCCGGGCGGGAGGAACTGTTCCGCATCGCCCATGACATGCGCGGCCAGGCGGCGACATTGGGATTCCCCCTTGCCGGCCGCGTTGCCGCCAGCCTCTGCACGATTCTTGAGGCCGTACCAGGCAGGCTTGATGGCCGATTGCTCTCGATGCTCGTGAACAAGCACCTGGACGCCATAAAGGCGATCACGCGGGAAGGCATCACGAAGGTGAAGGACCCGATCGGCGATCTTCTGGCGCGGGAGCTTGAGGCGCTGACGGAGAAGATTGTCGCAGAGCTGAACGGCACACAGGTTCACTGAGGCTCTGGATCAGGCGGCAGTCCTGAACTCCAGGGCGAGTGCTTCCTCCAGCCGGAGCTCAAGTTCCGGGTCGGTTTCTGCGATCTCCAGAAGAGCCGGCTCGGGCTCCGGCGTGGCGAGAATATGCGCCATGATGTCACGCGCTTCCGCCCTGGCAGCTTCTGCCTGCAGTCTTGCCAGCACGGGCGTTGCTGCATCGCGCGCCTCGTCACGCTCGTTCGCCAGCATCACCAGCGTGCGCTCAATGACGCGACGCGACAGACGGCCAGGTGCCAGCTCAGACAAATGTTCACCGCGTTCGGCTGCCACCGCCGCAAGTGCTGCCGCAAAAACAGGTTCCAGCGCGGACGGAAAGCCGGCCTTTCGATAGAGCGCACCGAACCCGAAGCGACTGCGGCCTTCGGCCAGTCCCGCTGCCTTCGCGAACGGCACCTCGGCAAGTGACGCCAGCGCGGCTGCGAAAACCGCTGTTTCGCCGCACATCAATGCGCGCAG
>JBOFUS010000306.1:0-4189 GCA_051652685.1 Beijerinckiaceae bacterium | reverse complement strand
GTGATCTCGGGCGGTACCGGTTCAGGCAAGACGACACTGCTCAACTGTCTCACGAACTTCATCGAGGACGACGAGCGGGTCATCACCTGCGAGGACGCGGCCGAGCTTCAATTGCAGCAGCCGCATGTGGTGCGCCTCGAAACCCGGCCGCCCAACCTCGAAGGCCAGGGCACCATCACCATGCGTGACCTGATCAAGAACTGCCTGCGCATGCGTCCCGAGCGGATCATCGTCGGCGAGGTGCGCGGCCCGGAAGCGTTCGACCTGCTGCAGGCGATGAACACGGGCCATGACGGCTCGATGGGCACACTGCACGCCAACACCCCGCGCGAGGCCCTGTCGCGCATCGAGTCGATGATCACCATGGGTGGCTACGCGTTACCGGCCAAGACCATCCGCGAGATGATGACGTCTTCGATCGATATCGTCGTCCAGGCGGCTCGCCTGCGCGATGGCTCACGCCGTATCACCCACATCACCGAGGTGCTCGGCATGGAAGGCGACGTGATCATCACCCAGGATCTTTTCGTCTTCGAGATCCAGGGCGAGGACGCCAACGGCAAGATCATCGGCAGACATCGTTCGACCGGCATCGGTCGCCCGAAGATGTGGGAGCGTGCGCGCTACTACAACGTGGAGCGGCAGCTCGCGGCTGCGCTTGACGCGGCCGAGGCGGCCGGTCCCGTGACGAACTGAGGGAGATGACGTTGGACACGACCATCATTGCCGTCGCGGTCCTCGCCGCCATCTCGGTCGGCGCTGTTTTCTATGCGCTCGTCTATCCTTACCTTTCCGGCGAGGCGCGCGCCGAAAAGCGCATTTCCGAGTTTGCCGCCGTGAACGTCCAGAAACGGGCCGGTGATCGCCTCAACGAAGCGACAGCGGCGCGCAAGAAGAACGTTTCTGACAGCCTCAAGGAACTCGAGCAGCGCGACGCTGACAGCAAGAAGGTGGCGCTCAAACAGCGGATAGAGCGTGCCGGCCTGGCGATGGATGAGAAGAAATTCTACACTTTCAGCGCTATCGGTGGCGTTGGCCTGGGGGCCTTTGTCTACGCCATGACCGACAACGCCATCGCGGGCGGCCTCGCTGTTGTCGTCGGTGGCCTTGGTATTCCCAACTGGGCTCTGTCGTTTCTGATGAAACGACGAATCAAGCGCTTCATCGAAGAGTTCCCCAATGCCATCGACATCATCGTGCGCGGCATCAAGTCAGGCCTTCCGCTCGCTGACTGCCTGCGCATCATCGCGTCGGAAGCACGTGAACCACTCAAGAGCGAGTTCCGCGCCATCGTCGAGGCGCAGACGATGGGCCTGACCATGGGCGACGCCTGCCAGCGCATGACGGTGCGCATGCCGATCCAGGAGGCCAATTTCTTCGCGATCGTGATCCAGATCCAGCAGAAGGCCGGCGGTAACCTGTCGGAAGCCCTGGCCAACCTGTCGAAGGTTTTGCGCGACCGCAAGCGCATGAAGGGCAAGATCGCCGCCATGAGTATGGAGGCGAAGGTCTCTGCCGTGATCATCGGGTCGCTGCCCTTCGTGGTGGCGGCGATGCTTTCCGCCTCAAGCCCGGACTATCTGGCACCGCTTTTCCAGTCCGAGATGGGCCACCTGCTCCTGCTCGGTTCGGCATTCTGGATGAGCTGCGGCATCATCATCATGCGTTACATGATCAACTTCGATATCTGAGCGGGGACCATGTTCAGCGAGATCGTCTCCCGTATCACGGACATCACGTTCCTCGCCACCATCGCGACGGGTCTCGCGGCGGCAGCGGCGGTGCTGACACTGTTCATGCCCTATCTTGACAAGGCCGAACTCGGCGACCGAATGAAGGAAGTCGCGATCGAACGGGAGCGCATGCGCGCCAGATCCCGCGAGCAGCTCAACGGCAAGGGTGCGAACGGGGGATTGCGCCATGAAAACAAGGCGTTCTTCCGGCAGTTCGTCGATGACTTCAAGCTGAATGACTGGCTCGGCACCGAAGATGCCAAGATGCGGCTTCAGATGGCAGGCTATCGTCAGCAGTCAGCCGAATATACGTTCCTGTTCTTTCGCTTCGCAATGCCGATTGTCTTTGGCATCGCAGGTCTGGTCTATGGCTTCGGCTTCATGGAAGAAAATGACAGCGTCTGGATGAAAGGCGGCTCGGGCCTCGTCGGCATGTATCTCGGCATCAAGGCACCTGAATTCTTTGTCGGGAACCAGATCAGCAAACGGCAGAAATCCATTCGCCGGGCGTTTCCCGATTGCCTCGACCTGATGTTGATCTGTGTGGAATCGGGAATGTCGGTCGAGCAGGCCTTCCGCAAGGTCGCCTTCGAAATCGGCGTGCAGTCGATCGCGCTGGCCGAGGAACTGACGCTGACGACCGCCGAACTCTCCTACCTGTCGGACCGGCGCATGGCCTACGAGAATTTTGGCAGCCGTACCGGCCTTGATGGCGTAAGATCGGTTGTGACCGCGCTGATCCAGGCCGAACGCTACGGCACACCGGTGGCGACGGCGCTGCGCGTGCTGGCGCAGGAGTTCCGCGAGCAGCGTATGAACGAAGCCGAGAAGAAGGCCGCAGCGCTGCCCCCGAAACTGACCGTCCCGATGATGCTCTTCTTTCTGCCGGTGCTCTTCGTGGTCGTCCTTGGTCCCGCGATCCTCAGCGCACTCGCCGTGAAAGCGGCGGGTTGAGGGCTCAGCCGATCAGTCGGCCCACGACCTTGGCGGTGTAGTCCACCATGGGCACAATGCGCGCATAGTTGAGGCGCGTCGGGCCGATGACGCCAAGCACGCCGACGATCTTGCGGTCGCCATCACGGAACGGTGCGGCGATCATCGAAGAGCCCGAAAGCGAGAAAAGCTTGTTCTCCGATCCGATGAAGATGCGTACGCCCTCCGCGTCTTCCGCGCGGCCGAGAAGATCAATCACGTCCTTCTTGGTTTCGAGGTCCGCGAAGAGCAGCCTGATGCGGTCAAGATCGTCCGTCGCCCGGAGATCCTCCAGCAGGTTTGCCTGACCGCGCACGATCAATTGTGCGGTACTCCCGTCGACCCCGGCCCAGGTGGCGAGGCCCGCCTCCACCAGCCGGGCTGTCAGCGTGTCGAGTTCCAGCTGTGCCGCGCCGAGCGCTGCCTCGATCTCGGCCTTGACCTCGAGAATGGTGCGGCCCCGGACATGGGCATTCAGGTAGTTGGATGCCTCTGTCAGCGCGCTGGCAGGCAAGCCAGGCGGCAACGGCAGCACGCGGTTTTCAACACCGCCATCCTCGCTCACAAGTACGACCAGGGCTTTTGTCGGCTCCAGGCGGACAAACTCGATGTGTTTCAGGCGCCGCGCGCCCTTGCCGGTGGTCACGACGCCCGCACCGCGCGACAGGCCTGACAGCATCTGGGAGGCCTTGGCCAGCACGTCGCCCATGCTCTGCGCGCCGCTGGCAGCAGAGGCGACCTGTCCCTCGATGGCGTGGCGCTCATCATCGGTCAGATCGCCGACCTGCATCATGGCATCCACGAAGAAGCGCAGGCCCATTTCCGTCGGCAGGCGACCGGCGCTGGTATGGGGCGCATAGATCAGACCCAGCGCTTCCAGATCCGACATCACGTTGCGTACAGAAGCCGGCGACAGCGTCATGGGCAGGATACGCGAGAGGTTGCGCGAGCCAAGCGGCTCGCCGCTGGCAAGATATCCCTCGACGATCCGGCGAAATATCTCGCGGTTGCGATCATCCAGCGCGGTGGAATCGAACACCTTCAGGTCCAGCGGTTTCGACATGCCTGCTATGTGCCGACCCCGCTTCGGCAAAGCAAGGGGTCAGAGACGAGATGCCGCCGTTGCGCCCGCACCAAGGCCGGCCTAGAACGCGGGCCGCACACCCATGTCAGCCCCGAACGAAAGACCCTTCATGCGCCCCTCGAAACGCGCCGTCGACGAAATGCGCAAGGTCAGCATCGATCGCGGTGTCGCGCGCTATGCCGAGGGCTCCTGCCTCGTGAAATTCGGCGAAACGCATGTGCTGTGCGCCGCGAGCGTTGAAGAAAAGCCCCCTGCCTGGCTGCGCGGCCAGGGCCAGGGTTGGGTCACGGCGGAGTATTCGATGCTGCCCCGCGCCACACACGAGCGTACCCGGCGCGAATCCTCCACCGGCAAGGTTTCCGGCCGCACGCAGGAAATCCAGCGCCTCATCGGCCGCTCG
>JBOFUS010000305.1:0-2519 GCA_051652685.1 Beijerinckiaceae bacterium | reverse complement strand
ATGGCGGCATCGCGGATCGCGCGGCTCAGTTCCGGCCTGCAGGAGCCGCAATTTGTGCCCGCCTTGAGACGTTCGCCGATGGCATCCACCGTTGTCGCGCCTGCCACGATGGCTGCGTCGATGGCATCGCGCCGTACCGCGAAGCAGGAACAGACGACGGGGCCAGCATCGCCCTCTCCCGCAGGAGGCTTGCCGGCGAGCACGCTTCGCCGCTCGAGCTCCGTCAACGAAGGCTTGCCGAGGCAACTCACCAGCCAGTCGAGCGCTGCCGGATCGCGACGCCGCTGCACGGAGAGCGCTGCGTCCAGACGCTGGCCTGCAAAGACGAAAGTGCTGAAGTGACCCTCTGCCGGATCGAGCGCCTCGGCCCGTCGCCAGGCCTCGCCAAGCAGGTTCACCAGCAGACCGTGCAGAGCTTCCGGCGGTTGAGTCGAGGCAAAGACGAGCGCTTCACCGCCTGGGATGGTAATGCGTGCGTGCTGGAGCCAATCGGGCAGGCGCAGGCGCTTGCGGCTGACAAAGAAGCCCTCGCTCGCCATGTCGAGCCGCGTCAGCTTGACCGGCGTTGCCTTGAGCTCCGGCTGGCCGGAGACGGGATCGACCAGCGGCTGCGCCAGCGCGTCGATCCGTGCCAGCCCAGACGTCGCATCCGTCCAGTGGAAGGGCGCAAAGACACTGCCGGCCGGCAGGCCGTCGTCGAGCGCAATCCGGAGTGTCGCGGCTCCGTAGGCGCTCTCGATCCGTGCGTAGGCACCGGCTGAAAGGCCATACGCGACCGCGTCATCCGGCTGCATGGCCAGCGTAGGCTCGGCAATGTGGCGGGCAAGCCGGGACGCCTTTCCCGTGCGCGTCATCGTATGCCAGTGATCGCGCACCCGGCCGGTGTTGAGCAGGAATGGCATTTCAGCGTCTGTGGAAGCGGCCAGCCGTGGCTCTGCGATGGCCAGCATGCGCGCCTTGCGATCAGGTGTGTAGAAGCGCCCGTTGGCGAATAGACGCTCCTGCGGCGCATCGCCCTTGCGCCACGGCCACTGAAAGGGCGTCATCGTCGCATAGTCGGCGTCGCAAAGTTCAGCCGTCGCGCCGATGTCAAAATCGCGCTCGCCCTCGTTCTCGAAGGCGGAAAGGGCTGCGTGCTCGCGGTGGATGGCAGCTGCGTCTGGCCAACCGAAGCCCGCGCCATGTCCCATGCGGCGGGCCACGAGCGCAATATGCTCCCAGTCGGGCTTTGCCTCGCCGGGCACCGGCAGGAAGGCGCGCTGGCGCGAAATGCGCCGCTCGGAGTTGGTGACGGTGCCCTCCTTCTCGCCCCACGCGGCAGCGGGCAGCAGCACATGCGCGCCCGATTGCGTGGTATCGGTCTCGGCCAGCGCCTCGGAGACGACGAAGAGATCGAGCCTGCGCAGCGCCGCGCGCATCGCATCGGCGCGCGGCAGGGTGACGGCGGGGTTGGTGTGCATCACCCACAGCGCCTTGATCTCGCCGCGCTCGATGGCCTCGAACATCGCGACCGCCTTTCGGCCTTCGCGTTCCGCCATCTGCGGTGCATCCCAGAAGCGGCGGACGCGGTCCACTTCGGCCGGTGTGTAGCCCATGTGCGCGGCCAGCATGTTGGCGAGGCCGCCCACCTCGCGCCCGCCCATGGCATTGGGCTGGCCCGTCAGCGACAGCGGGCCACTTCCTGCCTTGCCGATGCGCCCGGTCGCCAGATGGCAGTTGAGGATGGCGTTGACCTTGTCGGAACCCTGCGCCGACTGGTTGACGCCCTGGCTGTAACAGGTAACGACGCGCTCCGTGGTCGCGAACCAGTCAACGAAGCGGGCGATATCGGCTTCGGCGAGGCCGGTCTTCTCAGCCGTCCGGCTGATGTCCGGCGCGATTTGCCGTGCGGACGCGAGCGCCCCGGCGTAACCGGTGACATGGCGCGCCACGAACGCGCAATCGATGATGCCGCGCCTGTCGAGCTCTGCCAGCAGCCAGGAAAAGAGCACGCTGTCCATGCCGGATTTCACCGACAGCTGGAGATCGGACCCTTCCGTGGTTGCGGTGCGGCGCGGATCGATGTTCACGATGCGTGCGCCGCGCCCTGCCCGCGCCGCCTGCATGCGCTGGTAGAGCACCGGATGACACCAGGCAGCGTTGGAGCCAACAAGCACGATCAGATCGGCCGCGTCGAGATCGGCATAACTCTGTGGCACCGTATCCGCACCGAAGGCCCGGCGATGGCCGGCGACGGAGGACGCCATGCAGAGCCGTGAATTGGTGTCCACATGCGGCGTGCCAAGGAAGCCCTTCGCGAACTTGTTGGCGGCGTAATAGTCCTCTGTCAGCAACTGGCCTGACAGATAAAAAGCGACGGCATCCGGACCATGCCTGTCGATGACACGGCGCAATCCATCCGCGACAAAGCCGATGGCCTGGTTCCACGTCGCGCGCTGGCCGTGGATCATCGGGTGCAGCAATCGACCATCAAGGCCCAGCGTTTCGTCCAATGCGGAACCCTTGACGCAGAGCTTGCC
>JBOFUS010000304.1:0-11777 GCA_051652685.1 Beijerinckiaceae bacterium | reverse complement strand
GCGACGGACAGGGCGGCAGCGATGAACTCAGGCAGGCCTACGGCTGCCGCGACCGCAAGCATCACTGCTGCCGGCAGCGCGATGACGAGAGCGGCAAAGGGCAGCATCCGGGGGGCCGCGCGAAAATCTGGCAGTGCATGCGCGTCCGTCTCGAAGGGAAGCTGCGGAACGGGGATGCGCGAGTAGAAGCGGATCATCTGCGCCAGATGACAGAGCGCCTTCCGCCAGCCCGCTGGCGGCGGATCGGCAGGCGGATTGCCGGGGTGGGTGGAAACGTCATCTTGCGCGGTCATGCGATTGCGTCCTAGCAGCGCAGGCAACGCGCCGCGAGCCGGCTGAACGAGGAATTTCCGAGCATGTCCGCCACCGGCCTCCCCTTCGATGATGTCCGCGCGCTGGTGAAGCTGATGCCGGAGCCGGACGCCATGGCTATGGCCTCGGTCGCAGCGCGGGAGGCGACATTGACCAAGCCCGCCGGCGCGCTGGGCCGGCTGGAAGACATTTCCGCTTTCGTGGCGGGCTGGCAGCGGCGGACGACGCCGGCCATCACGCGGCCACTCGTGGCAATCTTTGCCGCCAACCACGGCGTGGCGAAACAGGGCGTCTCGCCATTTCCCCAGTCGGTGACGCGGCAGATGCTGGAGAATTTTGCAGCTGGTGGTGCTGCGATCAACCAGATCTGCGCCACCTTCGACATCGGCCTCAAGGTCTTCGATCTGGCGCTCGACATACCCACGGGCGACATCACGGAAGAACCGGCAATGGATGAGAAGGCCTGTGCGGCCACGATCGCTTTCGGCATGGAGGCCATCGCCGGTGGGAGTGATCTGCTTTGCCTCGGCGAAATGGGCATCGCCAACACCACCATCGCCGCCGCGATCTATCACGGGCTCTATGGTGGCGCTGCCGCCGACTGGGTCGGGCGCGGCACGGGCGTTGACGATGCGGGCCTCGCCCGCAAGATTGCGGCGGTGGAAAAAGCTGTGGCTTTGCACCGGCCGCATCTGGCCGATCCGCTGGAACTGCTCCGGCGTCTTGGCGGCCGCGAAATTGCGGCTATCGTAGGCGCTATCCTTGCGGCGCGTCTCCAGAATATACCCGTGATCCTGGATGGTTACGTCGCGACCGCCGCTGCCGCCGTGCTGCATGCGCTGGAACCCGCAACGCTCGACCATTGCCTCGCGGGTCATGTCTCGGCGGAAGGGGCGCACGGGGAAGTGCTCAAGCGTCTGGGCCTGCGCCCGGTGCTGGACCTTGGCATGCGGCTCGGCGAAGGCAGCGGTGCAGCGCTCGCGGTCGCGGTGGTCAAGGCGGCCGTCGCCTGCCACACGGGCATGGCGACGTTTGCGCAGGCCGGTGTCGCCGGAAAAGCCGACTGATATCCCTGCTTCCGCTCAAGGAATTTCACCATCCCGGCTGAGGGTGGCTTGCGATTTCATCCAGATGGCCTAGGAATTCCACCAAGCCGGAAAAATGGCTGGGTTGGGCGGACCTGTCTGTCAGGGACCGCATGGAGGAATACTCATGAAGCGCCGTCAGTTCCTGACCGCAGCCGCCGTTGGTGGCGCGGCCGCCGTGATCGCGAAGCCCGCGATTGCACAATCGTCACCTGAAATTTCGTGGCGCTTGACGTCGAGCTTCCCGAAGTCGCTCGACACGATCTTCGGTGCTTCGGAAGTCTTCGCCAAGGCCGTGTCGGACATGACAGACGGCAAGTTCAAGATCGCCGTGTTCGCAGCCGGAGAGATCGTGCCGGGCCTCCAGGTCGCTGACGCCGTCACCAACGCCACCGTCGAGATGGGCCACACCGCGTCCTACTACTACGTGGGCAAAGACCCGACGTACGCCTTCGGAACGGCCGTTCCCTTCGGCCTGAACCAGCGCATGCAGGACGCCTGGTGGATGTATGGCGACGGCGAAAAGCTGATGAACGAGTTCTACAACACCCAGAAGATCCACGCGCTTCTGGCCGGCAACACGGGCTGCCAGATGGGCGGCTGGTTCCGCAAGGAGATCAAGACCGTCGAGGACATGAAGGGTCTCAAGATGCGCATCGGCGGCTTCGCCGGTCGCGTCATGCAGAAGCTTGGCGTCGTTCCCCAGCAGATCGCCGGCGGCGAAATCTATCCGGCGCTCGAGAAGGGCACCATCGACGGTGCCGAGTGGGTTGGCCCCTACGACGACGAGAAGCTCGGCTTCAACAAGGTTGCACCGTTCTACTACACGCCCGGCTGGTGGGAAGGCGGAGCAATGCTCCACATGTTCATCAACCTCGAAAAGTGGAACAGCCTGCCGGCAAACTACAAGGCTGTCATGAGCGCCGCTGCGCATGTGGCGAACACGGACATGCAGGCCAAGTACGACGCCCGCAATCCGGCCGCGCTGAAGCGCGTGATCGCCGGTGGTGCCAAGCTCCAGCCCTACAGCCCGGAGGTCATGCAGGCCTGCTTCAAGGCTTCGCAGGAACTCTACGCCGAGACGGCAGCCACCAACCCGCAGTTCAAGAAGGTCCTGGATAACTACATGGCCTTCCGCGGCGACCAGTATCTCTGGTGGCGCATCGCCGAGCTGAACTACGACAGCTTCATGTCACGTGCCCAGGCCGGCGGCCTGCTCTGATCGGCACTCGAACCAGCTTTTGAACAGACGATGGCCCCGGCGGAAACGCCGGGGTCTTTTGTCTTCTCAAGGCGGTGTTCTCAGCCGTTCGGCCGCGTCCGTGCCCGGTAGTCGCGCGGCCGTTCGAACTCTCCTGCCCAAAGGCCCCGATAGGCGGCCTTTGCTTCGGCCTCCTCGCGCTCATGCGCGCCAAAGGCCAGTGCCTGGCCCTCGCGCACCATCGCGGCGTTGATGTCGATTCCGCGCAGACGGCAGACCACAAGGCGGCGTCCGAAGCGGTCGTGCTCATTGCCGATGCATGTGGCGAGCCCGCTGGACAGGAGCTTGCGCAGCGCCTGCCGGGCTTCGCGACCGCAGGGCGTTTCGCGCCCGCTCACCTTGCAGTTTTGCGTGAGTTCCGGTGCATCGATACCCTTCAGGCGCATTTCCTCGCCCCCGAGCTTCAGCGAATCTCCATCGATGGCCTCAGCCGCGCCTGTTGCCTCATGCTGCGGGACGCCGCGCATCACGAAGAGTAGGCCGCCAGCGACCGCGAGCGTGAGCAGGGAGGAGAGGAGGTTGCGGCGGTGGCTCACGGCGTCGTGATCTCTGGTTGTGCCCGAATCGGAACGCTGGCTCCGGGCAGCGCTGCAATCGCTATCAGATAGAGGCCGAATTCGATCAACATCTCAGGATCGCCTTAACGATCTTCTGGCAAGTTCGGAGCAGCGGGGACGCACTTGTCCCGACCAAGGTTGCTTAGGGTCCATGACGCAACTCACTGCAGAGATCGTCGATCGCCGCAAGGCGACGGAAGATCGCCGCAAATCGGAGCGGCAAGAGATGCGCGACGCCGTGCAGATGGCGCGCGAGCGCCTGACGTCGTCGACGGGTCTTGACCGCGCTCTCGAAGACGAGACGCTGCAGCTGTTCGCGCGGGCGAAGACGTCCGGCTGCATCCTGCTGGCGCTCTACACGGTTCTGATCGCCGTCTGCCTCTCGCTTTTTGCGGTCCCGGCCATCTCGCTTCTGTGGGGGTCAATCGCGATCTGCGCGCAGGTTCTCGGCGTTGTGCTGGCGCGACGTTTTCTGGCAAGCCCGGCGGAAGGCCGGAATGTCGATGCGTGGCGAAAGAAATTCATCAGTGCCGAGGTGCTGCAAAGCGTCGTCTGGTCTTGCATCGTCGTGCAAACGGCGATGGCGCAGCACGAGTTTGTGTTCGTCTTCGTGATCTTTGCGTTGCTTGTCTACGCCAGTGCAGCCAGCATCATTGCCTCGGCGGTGCGGTTTGCCGTTCTCGGCAGCGTCGCGCCGGTGATGCTCGCGATTGTCCTTATTCCGGCGCTTGCTCAAGAGGTGAGCAACATCATGCTCGCCATCGTCGCGGTGGGGGCGTGCATTTTTCATGTCTTTCTGGGCTACAGGGCCCACGCGATGACGTTGCAGAGCATGGGCTTCCGCGCCGAGAAAGATGCGCTGTTCGGAGCATTGGAGGAAGCCAACGCGAGGCACGATGAGGCGCGCCGCCGCGCAGAACAGGCGAACATCGCGAAGTCGCAGTTCCTCGCGACCATGAGCCACGAATTGCGCACGCCGCTGAACGCGATCCTTGGCTTCTCCGAGGTGATGAAGAGCGAGCTTTTCGGACCGCACGCCGTTCCGCAATACAAGGAATACGCTTCCGATGTGCATGCTTCCGGTCAGCATTTGCTGAACATCATCAACGAGATCCTTGATCTGTCGCGCATCGAGGCAGGCCGTTACCAACTGCAGGAAGAGGCGGTCGATCTTGCCGCTACGGCGGAAGAGACGATGCACATGCTCGAGATCCGCGCCCAGGCGAAGATGATCAAGCTCAGGAGCGCGGTGGAGCGAGGCCTGCCACGCTTGTGGGCCGACGAGCGTGCGTTGCGCCAGGTAACGATCAACCTCCTGGCCAACGCCATCAAGTTTACACCGCAGGGCGGCGAGGTTACGATCAAGGTCGGCTGGACGCAGAGCGGCGGCCAGTACCTGATCATCAAGGATACAGGGCCGGGCATTCCGGAGGAGGAAATGGCAACGGTGCTGGAGACCTTCGGTCGGGGCTCCATGGCGATCAAGACCGCCGAACAGGGCACCGGGCTCGGCCTGCCCATCGTGAAGGGGCTGGTCGACCTGCACGGTGGCACGTTCCATCTGCGCTCAAAGCTGCGCGAGGGCACCGAGGCGATCGTGATGTTCCCGCCCGAGCGCGTCATGGAAACGCTTCAGGCAATGACCCGCACAGCGGCCTGAGCGAGACCTCTCGCCACCCCTCATGGTTTCGCCTATGGACGCTCCCTGACAACACTTCAGGAGATGTGACATGGCGAAGGTAGCTTTCCTTGGACTTGGCGTGATGGGCGGGCCGATGGCACGTCACCTGAAAGCAAAGGGTCATGACGTCACGGTCTACAACCGGACCTTTGCCAAGGCCGAGAGCTGGGTCGCGCAGAATGGCGGCAAGGCCGAGGCGACGCCGGCCGCAGCAGCCTATGGACAAGAAATCGTCTTCGCCTGCGTCGGCAACGACGACGACCTGCGAGCCGTCACGGTCGGTCCGGGCGGGGCTTTTGAGGCGATGGCGGCGGGCGCGGTGTTTGTCGATCACACCACCGCATCGGCCAATGTGGCGCGCGAGTTGGCAGCGGCGGCGGCCGCCAAAGGGATCGGCTTCATCGATGCACCGGTCTCGGGCGGGCAGGCGGGTGCAGAGAACGGCGTGCTCACCGTGATGTGCGGCGGCGATGCAGCCGTCTATGCCACGGCGGAGCCAGTGATCATGAGCTTCGCCCGCGCCAGCCGGCTGCTGGGGCCATCAGGTTCTGGCCAGCTTGCCAAGATGATGAACCAGATCGCCATTGCCGGCCTCGTGCAGGGTCTGTCGGAAGCAGTGCATTTTGGCCGCACGGCAGGCATGGACGTCGATGCGGTGATCGATGTGATCTCGAAAGGGGCTGCCGGCTCGTGGCAGATGGAGAACCGCGCCAAGACCATGAACCAGATGAAGTTCGACTTCGGCTTCGCGGTGGATTGGATGCGCAAGGATCTGGGTATCTGCCTCGACGAGGCACGGCACAACGGCGCGAACCTGCCGGTGACGGCGCTGGTCGATCAGTTCTACGCCGAGGTGCAGAAGATGGGCGGCAAGCGCTGGGATACCTCCAGCCTTGTGGCCAGGCTGGAGCATAAGTGAACGGTTCACCGCACTTGAAGCAGTAGCTTCGCCTCAGGCGGCAACCTTCTTCAGGAACTCGTCGACGGTGGCGCGCAGCGCCATCACCGACTGGTTCATGCTACCCGACACGTCGGTAACCGTTTCCGCCGCGAAGGACGCGTCGTCGATGGCGGCGCGGACAGCGGAGGAACCGTCGACCATACCCATGGCGTTGTCGCGGGCGATCTCGGCGCTGCGGCGCATTTCCATTGTCGCTGCTTCCTGCTCAGTCAGTGCGGTGGAGATGCCTTCCGCCAGGGATTCAAGCTCACGGACGGTTGCCGCAATGGCGCGGATCTTCTGGGCCGAGGCGAAAGTTGTCGTCTGAACTGCGTTCATCTGTTCGGTGATCTCGCCGGTGGACTGGGCGGTGCGGTTGGCGAGTTGCTTGACCTCGGCCGCCACCACCGCAAAACCGCGGCCGGCTTCGCCGGCGCGCGCCGCCTCGATGGTGGCGTTGAGTGCCAGCAGATTGGTCTGGTCGGCAATGTCGCGGATCAGGCCGGCGACCTCGTCGATCTTCTGGGTCACGCCGACAAGCTGCTGCATCGCGACATCGGCCTCGTCGGCGAGCGTGGACGCGACGTTGACGCGTTCGACGCTCTCGCGCAGCTTCGAGCTGATCTCGACGATGGATTGCGCCATCTGGTCACAGGAGGCGCTGACCGTGAGAATGGCTTCGGTTGTTTGGCCCGACTGATCTGCGAGTGCCTCCATGCGGTCGCGCGTCTGGCCGGAGCTGGAGTCAAGGCTTTCGCGCGCCTCCAGCATTTCGGCGGCGTTGCCGCGCAGCGCGCCGATAACGCTGTCGGTGCCGGACCGGAAAGTTTCTACCGCCGTTTCCAGACCTTCAAGCCGCGCTCTCTCGAGGATTGACATCTCTCCCTCGCGCAGGCGCAGTGCTGAAAGTTCTGCGCTCTGGCGATGGAAGAACTGCACCGCGCGGAGTACCTCGCTGAGCTCGTCCTTGCGGTTTTTTCTGATCACGAGCTCGCTGGTGCGGCCGGTGCGATAGTCTTCCATCGCCTGCGTGATCGCAGCAAGCATGGAAGAAAGATGTCGCCAGAGGAGCGCCATCACGGTCAGCAACATGGCGATGATCAATGAACCGCCAACGAGGATCGTCAGCCAGGAGCGCTCATGTGCTGTCACTTCCTGCGCAGTCAGCCGGTCGTTCAGCTGATCCAGTTCGGCAAATATCTTGCGGCGCGTCGCGCCGATGGGGCTGCGCTGCGCATCCATCGCCTGCATTGCTGCGGCCATGCCGTCCTTTGTCGTGGGCGGCGACCCAAGCGCCTTGTCGATTTCTGCATGGTAGCGCTCAAGATTCTGCAGCTGCACATCGACAAGGCCGATGACGGAGGACGGCAGCGGTTCCTTCCTTGCTCTTTCAAGCTCTGCGCGGGACTGGATGGCGTACTCGCGGATCTTTTTCTCCTGCGCAGCTTTCGATGCGATCCACGCCTCATGGGTTTTCCAGTCAGCGGGAGAAAAATCATAGGTCGCGACGAGTGCATGCGTGAGCGCCCGCGCCTCTTCGTTGAAGAACGAGGCGGACAGGGTGGCTGCGCGGGTTTTAGACGAAAGCGCCAGGTTCCGGTGAGCGTCCTCAGCGTCGATGTTCGACTGCTGGATCTGCCAGCCGGCACCAATCATGCCGGCAATGACAAGGGCAAAAGTGCCGGCGACCTGGAAGCGGATGCTTTGAATATTCACTGTGCGTATTCCCATCGAGCTGGCGGCTGAGAACGCTGGAAGGCGAACACAACTTCGACCTTAATCGCGATCAGCCTTACGCAACGTCATTAATGGAGCCTTTCGAATTTTGCTGATTCACTTGGCAGACATATCGGACACGACATTTTGACTCTTCAGTTGAGATTCTATGCAAAATGAAATCAATGCAAACTACTCAAATATTGCATTTCTGAAATATCCTGGAGAGCTGTCCGCAAGACCGGCAGGCACTCGGCTTCGAACCATGGGTGCTTCGTTAGCCAGCTGTTGTTTCGCCAGGACGGATGCGGCATCGCAAAAATCCTGCTTTCCCCGGATGCAAACGCCTCGAAACTCACGCGCACGCGGCCTGCGAGATCAAGCCCGGCGAGTGCCGGAAGATGCCAGTCCTGCGCGTGCTTCCCGATGGCCAGAACCACGCGCACTTCCGGAAGTGCCGCAAGGATCGGCACTCGCCAGCGTGGCGCACATTCCCGCCGGGGCGGGAGATCGCCGCCCTTGGCATCAAGGCCGGGAAAGCAGTGCCCCATGGGTACGATGGCAACGCGCGATGCGTCATAGAACGCCGCCTCGTCCATGCCGAGCCAGCGCCGCAATCGGTCGCCGGACGGATCGGTGAACGGACGGCCGGATGCTTGAACGCGCGTTCCGGGGGCCTGCCCGGCGATCAGGAGGCGTGCGGTCCGGCTCGCCTGAATGACGGGGCGGGGCTCATGGGGCAGGGCTGCGCCGTATTGAGGCGCATCGCGGCAGATGCGGCAGGCGTGAAGTTCAGCGACGAGCGTGTCGAGCGCGTGGGTCAAGGCTCGCCTCTCGGACCGTGCGGTCGCCGCGCGGCGTCATCTTTTGCGACGAAAGCGGCTCGCAGGTCCATGGCTTCTCGTTGTCGGTGTGAGTGTAGGTATTGCCGTCGGTGAGGATGCCAACCGCGTTCAGCCCGTTCTCGACAGAACGCAGCGCAAAGCCGTTGTCGGTCACACGGCGGAAGGTCCAGCAGAAGGCCCCGCGCACGGTACCCCCGCTGTAGTAGTAGCAGACGGAGTCGCCCCTGATGTCCCAGCAGCCGCGATCCACCGCCTCATGGTTGTTGTGACCGAAAACGCGCCCGTCCGGCGCATGCCATTCGCTGAAGGGCATGCCTGTGTCGTGCCTGCCGCTCATGGTGTTGCCCGAAAGGATGCGCCGCATCTCTTCGCCCGACACGACGGGACGATTATCGCTGGCGGCGGCCGCGCCAGCGAAGGCGAAGACAAGCGTCAGGAAAATGGTGGCGCGCATGCGTCCCCTCAGGCGTTGGCGCTCGGACGCGCCGAAACTTCGGCGTGCCAGCGGCGGATGTTGGCGCAGGAGTCCGGGATCGGAATCCGTGGCAGCCGCATGAAGTCGACGGCCGCCAGTGCTGTGATGTCGGCGACAGAGTAGTTCTCGCCCGCGACAAAAGCATGGCGACCAAGTGCTGCATCCAGAATGGCAAGGTGCTCCGGGACGCGCGCGCGGTTGACCTCGGCCCATGCGGCGACCTGTGGAACCTCCATCGCCGCCATCACCGGCACCGAATGGCGCACCACGGCAGCGACGGCGCTGAAGAGCCCAAGCTCGACGCGGCGGTTCCACATCTCGGTGATCGCCTTTTCGCGTGCATCGCGCCCGAAGAGGGCGGGTTCCGGATGCAGCTCCTCGAAGTAGCGACAGATCGCCATCGTTTCCGAAATGCAGGTTCCGTCGTCGAGTTCGAGCACGGGAATCCGCTGCAACGGATTCTTCTCTGCAAACGCCGTGCTCTTGTGTTCGAGGTTCATGAAGTCGACCTGGACCAGAGGAACGCTCACGCCCTTCTCGGCGAGGAAAATGCGCACACGGCGCGGATTGGGCGCGCGCCCGCCGTCATAGAGCTTCATGGGTGAGCCTCCTTCAGTCGCTTTCCTACCGGAGAGCGACAACAAGCGGAAGGCGCTCAGATCTTGTAAGCCGCGCGGAAACCGCCCCAGTGGCGACCATTGACGGTGATGGGCGCGACATATTCCTTGAGGATCACGACCTGCCCGCCACCCATGTCCCGCCGGTAGGCGTGGATCATGTAGGGGGCGGTCGAGCGGGCGCAGGTCAGGCCGGCGCGGTCATCGAAGATGCGGCGGTTACGGCAGTTGGCGGTGTTCCAGACCGGATCGCCCGGCCGCTGCGGCTTGGAGTAGACGAGGTTGTGGACCGGCAGATAGCCGTTGCGGTCGACCGCGCAGCAGAAGATCACGCGGGGGTCGCTGTCCTTCAGCGCTTCCTGCAGCGGCGTCAGCCATTTTTCGAGCTGGCTGAGTGCGCGGGTTGTGAACTGCTGCGGCTCCGTGCCGGGAATCGCCTGATAGTCGATGTCGAAGAGCGCATCCTCGCGGATCTCGCCGCGCGCCAGGGCGCCTTCGAAGAGCGAGATGATTTCCATA
Source organism: Beijerinckiaceae bacterium (assembly GCA_051652685.1). Classification (GTDB taxonomy): domain Bacteria; phylum Pseudomonadota; class Alphaproteobacteria; order Rhizobiales; family Beijerinckiaceae; genus JADCCX01. The sequence goes on along the minus strand of JBOFUS010000304.1, from coordinate 1,769 downwards.
GCCGCTGCCTGCGAGCGCCCGATGAGCGGCCGCGCCTCGTCTTCCAGCCGCGTGAACACCTCGCCAATGGCACTTCGGAAGGTGGCAGTCGGGGATTCGAAGGTTGCGTGCGCGCCGAGCGGGCTGACGGCGACGACACGGCCATCAACCTGCGGCAGGCCCGCGACCAGCAGCTGCAACCGCTGGCCGACTGTCGGCTTCCAGCCCGGCTGGACTGCGAGAAGCAACCCACCCGTGCTGACATCGATCGTATTGGTCTGGACATAACCGCCAGCGAAGCTCGCCTTGACGGGTATTTCAGCCGGAATCCGTGGTGATCGACGTCTATCGCCAAGCCGCGTCTGGCGGATCACCGTGACGAAGCGGCGGGCGAGATCAGAGATGCTTTCGCTCAGCGTCGCTGTCGCCGCATGGGCACCGGCACTGCGGTCTGCGGCAACGGTCGCCGTTGCATCCATCGCGGACATTTCCGCCTCGACCTGCGTCGCAAAACTTGCAGCGGCGTTGACGCGTGCCGCCAGTTCCGCCGACGCCTGTTTCTGCTGCTCGACTGCGCCGCTGGCGGCAATGAACAGCGGCTGCACGCCAGAAATGCGCTCGATGACGCGGCCCGCCTCCGTGGTTGCGGCTGCGACACTGCCCTTCAGTGCCGCAATGCGGCTGCGGATGTCCATCGCCGCCTTTTCGCTCTGGCCTGACAGCCCCTTCACTTCGCTGGCCACGACAGCGAAGCCGCGTCCGGCATCGCCGGCGCGCGCCGCCTCTATCGTAGCGTTCAGCGCCAGCAGGTTCGTCTGCCGCGCGATGGCGCTGATGGTGTCGAGGATCTGACCGATTTCGGCGGCGGATGATTCCAGTGTCCGGAACGACGCTTCCATGGCTCTCGCGGCCTCCGCAGCCGCGTCGGTGCCGGCGTGGGCGTTGGACACCAGCCGCGCCATCTCATCGGCGGAGCCCGAGAGTTCGTCGCTGGCCTGCGCGAGCGAGGCCATGTCCTCCGACATGCGTCCGGCTGCTTCGCCCACGGCCTGGCTTTGATCATGGATGCCGCGCAACACGTTGCCGGTTTCGGCCGCCGCTGCGCCGACTCCTGCTGCGCGCGCTTCGATGTCCGCCACCACGCGAAGCACGTCGGCCTCGACCATCTCGATGGTGGCGAGCGCGTCACCGCCTTGTGCGGGGGCATGCTGTGGTGCAAGGGTTTCACCGGTGAAAGACGCAGTCGACTCTCCGGCCTCCGGCAGGGTCTGGCGAACGGCAGTTCGACGCATGAGGCTGAATCGCATGTGTTTCTCTCTGCCTGATTTTGAATACATTCTGTCGGAACATGGTTATTCAACAATTAAAATTTCTTAATTCACCAACAATGCCAGCGGGTTCTTGGCTGTGAACGACAACATGCGCGCCATTATCGCGATGTGTCTTGCGATGGCGCTTTTCATTGTGAATGATGCCAGTGTTAAGCTTGCAGCCGCGCACTGGGAGCCGCAGCAGATCATCTTCATTCGCGGCGTGTTCGCGGCGATTCTGGCGCTTGCCGCGCTGGCGCTGACGGGTGGCCTCGGCCAGATATCGGCACTTCGACATCCGCTCGTTCTGCTGCGTTGCGCGCTGGAGGGCGTGATCGCGTTGGCTTACATCGGCGCGCTCGCCCGCATGCCCATCGCCGATGTGACCGCGATCTTCATGATCTCGCCGATCCTGATCACGGTTGCCGGTGCGCTGTTTCTGGGCGAGGACGTGCGTTGGCGACGCTGGACGGCGGCACT
>JBOFUS010000303.1:0-3528 GCA_051652685.1 Beijerinckiaceae bacterium | reverse complement strand
TACAAGTTGAAGCTTCGCGATGACGGTGGGCTCCTCTCCAACCCTCTTCCTGCGCCACTTCCTCCTGCTCGCCACTGGCCTCCTCGCCGCAGCGGCGGCGTTCCTTTTCTTCCTCGATCCCTACGGCATCTCCCCGCTGAACGCCGGCCGACCACGGCCGATCATGGATATCAACCAGCGCTACATGTATCCGCAGATCGTGCGGAGCGGGCGCTTTGATTCGGTTGTTATCGGCACCTCGACAAGCCGCCTGCTCGATCCTCGCCAGCTTGAAGAGGCTTTCGGCGGTCGCTTCGCCAATCTCGCCATGAATGCCGGAACGGCCTGGGAGCAAACGGAAATGGCGAAGCTGTTTCTCGGCGCGACGCCTTCTCCGCGCACTTTCATCCTCGGCGTTGACCAGATGTGGTGTCTGGAAGGCGAGAGTATCCCGAAGATCACCGAGCGCGGTTTTCCGGAACGCTTCTATGACGGCAGCCGCTGGAACGACCTGCCGGAGACCATCAATCTCAAGACGCTGGAGATCGCAGGGCGACTGGTCGGCTATCACTTTGGCCTGATGCCCGAGCGCATTCGCCACGACGGTTTCGAGGTGTTCACGCCGCCCGAGGAAACCTACGACCTAGCCCGCGCGCGCTTCCACATCTGGCGCGACCGACCGGAAGGCCGCGTGATTCCCGTAGTGCCGCCGGTGATCCTGAGTGAGTCGCAACGTGCCGGGCTCAGTTTTCCGGCCCTGGCATGGCTCGACGAGACCCTCGCACGCCTGCCGGGCGAGACGCGGCGAATGCTCGTTTTCATGCCGCTTCATGTTTCGGCGCAGCCGACGCCCGGAAGCCGCGCGGCGGCTTCCGCGACAGAATGCAAGCGCCGGATCGATGGCATTGCAAGGCGTCATGGCGCAAAGGTTATCGATTTCGCGCTCCCCTCGCCGATCACCATGCGCGATGACAACTACTGGGATCCCTTGCACTACCGCTTGCCGATCGCGGTGCGAATCGTCACCGGGCTGGCGCGGGCAGCGGGCGGCGCGGGTGATGCGCCGGACGGAAGTTACAAGGTGCGCTGAAGAACGCTTTCAGGAGCGGGGTTCTTCTCCGCGTTTCCAGGCTTCCTTCACCTCACAGACGTGGTCCTCGTAACGCCCCGCACGGATCGCGGCGCGTGCCACTTCCGTCAGGCGCTGGTAGTAATCGAGGTTGATCCAGCTCAGCAGCATCATGCCCAGCATCTCGTGGCTGCGGATCAGATGGTGCAGATAGGCGCGGCTGTAGTCACGGGCTGCCGGGCAGCTGCTTTGTTCGTCGACAGGGCGCGGGTCTTCCGCGTGTTTCGCGTTCTGCATGTTGAGCTTGCCGAAGCGGGTGTAGATGGTGCCGTGCCGCCCGGCGCGCGTAGGGTGCACGCAGTCGAACATGTCGATACCGCGCCGGATCGCCTCCAGCAGATCGTCGGGAGTACCGACGCCCATCAGATAGCGCGGCTTGTTCTGCGGCAGCCAGGGCTCCGTCGCGGCAATGGTGGCGAGCATTTCCGCCTGCGGCTCACCGACCGCCAGCCCGCCGATGGCGTAGCCCTTGAGGTCCATGGCAACCAAGGCTTCGGCGCTCTCGCGCCGCAGCGTCTCGTCCGTGCCGCCCTGCACGATGCCGAACAGTGCCCGGCCGCGCGTTTCGCCAAACGCCGTTTTGCAGCGCTCCGCCCAGCGCAGCGACAAGCGCATGGCGCGCTCGACCTCGGCGCGCTCGGCCGGCAGACGGATGCATTCGTCCAGCTGCATCACGATGTCGGAGCCCAGCAGGTTCTGGATCTCGACGGAACGTTCGGGCGAAAGATGGTGTTTGCTGCCATCGATATGGGACTGGAAGGTGACACCCTTCTCGTCGAGTTTGCGCAGGCCCGACAGGGACATGACCTGGAAACCGCCGGAATCCGTCAGGATTGGATGCGGCCAGCGCATGAATTCATGCAGACCACCGAGCCGCGCCATGCGTTCAGCGCCCGGGCGCAGCATCAGGTGATAGGTGTTGCCGAGCACGATATCGGCACCCAGCGCCCGCACCTGATCGGGATACATGCCCTTGACGGTCGCCACGGTGCCGACCGGCATGAAGGCCGGCGTGCGCACCACGCCGCGCGGCATTGTCAGCGCGCCGGTGCGCGCCGCGCCGTCGGTCGCAGCGATGTGAAAGGTGAAGTCTTCCGTCGGCTGGAAGATCGGTTCTTCGATCATTTTGCCCTGAAAAGGAGGCTGGCGTCGCCATAGGAGTAGAAGCGGTAGCCGGTCGAGATCGCGTGCGCATAGGCGGCGCACATGAGCCCTGCTCCCGAGAACGCAGAAACCAGCATGAACAGCGTCGATTTCGGCAAATGGAAGTTGGTCATCAGCACATCGACGGCGCGGAAACGATAGCCCGGCGTGATGAAGATCGAGGTGTCGCCGGAAAACGGCCGGACACGCCCGTCTTCGCCAGCGGCACTCTCCAGCAATCTGAGCGACGTGGTGCCGATGGCAACGACGCGACCGCCCCTCGCGCGGGCGGCATTGATGGCATCCGCCGTTTCCGCGCTCACCTCACCCCATTCAGCGTGCATCCGATGGTCGGCGATGCTCTCCGTCTTGACCGGCAGGAACGTGCCTGCGCCGACATGCAGCGTCACATGGCGGCGCTCGCAGCCGAGGGCGTCGATCTGCGCCATCAACGCCGGCGTGAAATGGAGGCCAGCGGTCGGTGCAGCCACCGCTCCGTCACGGACAGCATAGATCGTCTGGTAGTCACGCAGATCGGCCGCATCCATCGGCCGGCGCTGCGCAATGTAAGGCGGCAGCGGCAGGACGCCGGCCGCCGCGATGGCCGCATCCAGCGCTGTGCCCTCACGATCAAAACCAAGCAACACGTCGCCCTCCGGCGATTTGTCCAGCACCACAGCCTGAAGTCCGTCAAAATGAACTGCGTCATCCACTGAAAGCCGCTTGCCGGGCTTGGCAAACACCAGCCATCGGCCGGCCCCCTCGCGCTTGTGCAGCGTGATTTCAACGCGGGCGCGCAGCTCTCCGCGATGCCTGACACCGTTGAGCCGCGCCGGGATCACCCGTGTGTCGTTGAAAATAACAATGTCTTCGGGACTCAGAAAGGACGGAAGATCGGCAACCGTGTGCCCGGACAGTTCGGGTCCTTCTCCCGGGCGCACGACCAGAAGCCGCGCGGCCTCGCGCGGTTCGGCGGGGCGGAGCGCAATGCTCGCCTCGGGAAGGTCAAAATCAAACTCGGAAAGCCGCATGTTGATCAGCGGCTTAGGGCAACGCGCCGAAAAGGAAAACCCCGGCGTGCGCGTCCACACCGGGGTTCCGAAATATTCAGTCCTGACAGCCTCAGCCGAAGAAGAAGCCGAGATCCTTGACCGCAGCAACATTGACATCGACCAGCAGGATCGAGCTGCCGTCGCCGGTGCGGATCAGCGCGCCGAGGTCATGGGCTTCCGTGACCGCGAGAACGTCCTCGATGCTCTTCAGGGCAAGACCCACAA